>CALBVQ010000055.1 GCA_937969485.1 uncultured Saprospiraceae bacterium
ATTTAACCCGAAATATGCATTAAGATATCTATTACGAGCTGAAAATGCTTCGATAATGGGAACGTCCAGCTCTTTTGATGCTCACCGTGATGGTGACCACGGCTGCGCTTCAAAAGAACTGTTGAGCTCCCATTCTCTTTGCATTTCAAGCTCTCATGACGAAAACCTAATACATAATTCGGGTTAAATCAATTACAAGGCAGAAAACGCAAGGATAGCCTTAGCTATCATGAGTATTTCTAACGAAGTAATTGCTTTTATAAACTTGAAAATATGAGAAATTCTAAAACAGAATTACAGAATTGGTATAAGACTGCAATTGCTGTGGTGCTATTCAATCTCGTTAGATACTTTCTTGTTCGGTATATTAAGCTGCTTTTCTATTTCTTGTTCGACATACTTTGCAACCATCACAGATTTCATGTAATCAATAAGGATTTTATGTTCTTGCCCTTGTGGAGTATTCAAGATAGCTTTTAAGGCGATACCATTGTGTGTACGTGTAGTATATATTTGCTCTATTTCAGATACATTGAATTCCTTCGATTTTATAACCGAATTCGGGGGTCTTAATATTTCAAGTCGATCTTTACCTGCAATGAAGCTAACTTTGTTTTTCCTTGTTCTAAACGTTCTAAATATTGAGTATGCTAGTATAAGCGCAATAATACCTGTTCCGATAGCTATTTCAGAACCTCCTTTCTTGAAATACAATAGACTTCCTAACAGCAAAAAAAACGGAAAGAGTGATAATACTAGAATGTCGAACACGCTCATCGGCTCGGGAATAGCTAATTCAAGTTCATCATTAAAAAAGTATTTTTCAACCTCTACTGGCTTCTTTAATTCCTCACGATGTGCTGGAAATGAATTTTCAAATGAGAAGATAGCACTACATGTACTGCACTTGGCTGTATTCTTTTGAATGTTGACATCAACAGCAGGTACTTCAGCATTACAGGAAGGACAATTCAAATGAAAAAAGTCCATTCTATTTTCCTGTGGAAGTTCTACGCGCTTATAGGAGTCCTTGTATTTTTCCCTTTCCATAAAATAAAGATAAGCGAAAAGCTTTGAAAATTAATGCAGAAAGACCTTATTGATTGGTATAAATGATCCACTGCAACCTCATCACCTCCCTTGCACCCTATCGACCAATCTCGTAAACATCTCTTCCATAGAACCTTCAGGTGGACCAGATTGATCCTTCAGTTTATATTCACCCGTTTCACCGTCTGGATACAATAGGAACGGGAAAATATAATCGGTTGTACTGTCTGTTTGCCCCTCAATATACGGCCCATAACGAAGATCGTTCACTTGAATAGTATCTTTATCGTAGACCATTACACCGTAGTAATCATTGGTAAACCACTTTATTATTTTCGCTCTTTTATCATCCGGCATAGTGATAAGTTCGTGATTCTTCTGAATCTCGTATAATTCAACTTCGTCCTTCGAATCAAACAAGGAATAGAATCCATCATAATAAACAGAATCGCTTTCAGCGATGCAGTGCCATAAAAGATTATTCAGAATCGTAGGAGTAGTAAGATGTCTCGAATATGTAATCTCTTTCTTTGCGAGGGAATCGCGAAAAATCTGATCAACCACATATTTATTTCTAAGGGTCCAGCTCAAATAAAGTAACGAATACGCTATTCCCGCGTAATTTAAGATCGTACGCCACTTATTGTGTTTTCCTCTGGTCGCTGCTAAGAGTAAAAGCAACAAGAAAGGCAGAGTATATAATGGATCAGCAACTGAAATATTATGCCATTGTACCCTTAAATCACTAAAAGGCTGCAATAACTGTGTGCCATATCCTGTGCATGAATCAAGAATGGGATGAGTCAATACGGCTAAGAAAAAGAGCAAATACCATCTTCCATAAGACATAAAGACATCTCCTTGCTGACCTTTCATGAGGCTATTATTAAGTAAAACGGAGAGCCCCGCTATTATTAATAATGCTACTAGCAGAGTTATAGACATACTAATCAAGCCACCAGCAGTATAGGCAATGAAGCCCACTATACTCCCGCAAAACAACATAAATAACAAACCTGCGGCACCTGTGGCCTGTTTTACATTCTTTCTTTTATGGTAACCGTTCCCATACAGCCAACTCGTATACCAGGCCAGCAAAAGGGGGACTAGTACTGCAAATAAAAGGGAGTGTGTGATTCCTCTGTGAAAAGCCAAGCTATCTTCAGCAGACCATCTCAATATAGGGCCGACGAATACATCAAGATCAGGAATAGTTCCTGCGATTGCACCCCACAACATAGCTTTATTACCTATCTTCCTTCCTGCGACGGCTTCTCCCATCGCTGCTCCCAAAACAATTTGAGTAAGTGAATCCATTAATTGATAGATTGAGTTGAAGTGTGTGGCTCGATCTCAAAACCAAGTTTCTTTATTGCTTTATGGGAAGCTGTTTGTTCGGCAGATTTTTTATTAAAATCTTCTGCTTGTCCCATGTGCTCTCCGTCGATCAGCACTGCTATTCTAAAACGGTCTCGCTTTTCATACTTGAACTTCTCAACCATGTGATAGTCAACGGTTCTATTATTTTTCTGACACCATTCCAAAAGTCGACTTTTGAAATTATCATCTTTTTCTTCAAGCAAGTGTACATCCAGGTACTTTCTGATTAAGTGCCTAACAACATATCTACGTGTTCTCTTATATCCCGATTCTAAGTAAATTGCACCGATTAAAGCTTCAAGTGCATTTCCGAGCATCGTCGAAGACAATCTTCCCATAGAAAAATCAGTAAGAATAAGATCTAGCCCCATTCTATCAGCGATACTATTCAAGGTTTTTCGCTTGACGATTCTCGACCTCATTTTAGTCATAAAACCTTCGTCCTCTGCTGGATATTTCTGATACAGATAATCCGCTACAATCGTAGACAATATAGAATCTCCAAGGTATTCTAGACGTTCGTTATTTCCCTTGTAGTCTTTCTCATTATTCATTGACTTGTGTAAAAAAGCCAATTTATATAAATGCATTCTAGCAGGAGTTATTCCTGTTACATTCTTTATCCTACGGGCTAATTGCCTATCCTTAGATAGATAAAAATTGTAAAATCTTCGAATGCTGTTTCTCATATATTGAATTTACACTTTATTGAAAAGCAAACAAGCGTTGTGCCCTCCGAAGCCAAATGTGTTACTTAAAACAGTTTCTACCTTTCTATCTTGAGCTTCGTTAAAAGTAAAATTCAATTTAGAATCAAAAGCAGGATCGTCTTCAAAATGATTGATCGTAGGGGGCACAAATTGACCCTGAATCGCAAGAATTCCTGCAATAGCCTCAGCTGCACCAGCAGCTCCCAATAAATGACCAGTCATGGATTTAGTTGAACTAATATTTAGTTTATATGCATCGTCCTTGAATACATTCTGAATAGCCGTTACTTCTGCAACATCACCGAGAGGTGTAGAAGTACCGTGAACATTAATATAATCCACATCCGCTGTTGTAATACCAGCTTCTTGAAGAGCAAGTTCCATAACTTTCGATACGCTCAAACCCTCAGGATGTGGAGCAGTAATGTGGTATGCATCCGCAGTAAACGCCACTGCAGTAATCTCAGCATAAATTTTCGCACCACGTTTTTTAGCATGTTCGTATTCTTCAAGAACTAGAGCCCCTGCTCCTTCTCCCAAAACGAATCCATCTCTACCTAAATCAAACGGTCTAGAAGCTGTTGCAGGATCTTCATTACGCGTGCTCATAGCTTTCATTGAAGAAAAACCACCAATACCAGCATGTGTTACAGCAGCTTCAGAACCACCAGCAATAATTATGTCTGCTTTATTCCAGCGGATATAATCTACGGCGTTACCAATCGAGTGATTAGAAGAAGCACACGCAGAAACTGTTCCGTAATTAATTCCTTTCAATCCGTACGCCATAGAAATATGACCAGGAGCTATATCTGAAATTAACTTAGGAATAAGGAAGGGTGAATATTTAGGTGGACCATCCCTACGAATTACATCACCTATATCTTTTTCCATCGTATAAAAACCACCGATTCCACTTGCCCATATTACACCAGCACGGAAAGGATCTTCTAAACTTTGGAAATCAATTCCACAGTCTTCCACAGCCTGTCCAGCGACATACATTGCATATTGACAGAATGGATCCATTCTTCTCAATGCTTTTCGGTCCGTATACGTTTCAGGTTCAAAATTTTTTACCTCGCATGCAATTTGAGTTCTAAATTCTGAAGCATCAAAATGTGTAATTACACCCGCACCACTAACACCGTCTCTAAGTGCCTGTCCGTAATCCTTGGGATTATTTCCTATGGGAGTTAAAGCCCCCAAGCCTGTAACAACGACTCTTCTCATAAAAAATGTTCTTTTTGATCTACGCAAAAATACATAATTATAAGACATAGCAATCATAATGGTTCAACCGTTGCCACCGCATTCTACTAACCGTATCCAATTTATATATTTTAACGCTTGAAAGCGTGTCACTTACATGTCAAATATCCGAAATGCAAAATTGTGCATTATAAAAGATATTTTTGGGTTTAAAACCCAAAACGTTTCATGCTAGGCTTCGCACTAAAACGGCTAGTTTTTACCTTATGCAGCATTCCTTTTATTCTGTGGATAATGTTAGCACTGACTCGTCTTTCTCCAGTTGATCCTGTCCAGCAGCTTATTGACGCTCATGATTATAGTGCAGACAAACAAGAACAAGCAGAGACTTATTCTTCGACTGCAAAAAGGTTAGGTTACAATAAACCTCCCTTCTACTTAGCAGTGACTAAATCGAATTACGAAGCTGAATTCTATCGATTCACCTACCCACTAAAAAAACAATTCTTCTCGCGATTTCTTGACGAAAACTATAGTTACGAGGCTACTTCAAATTTATATAACGAGTTACAGATTCTCAGGTCTCAGCACTCGAATGACGTCCTTGAAAACTTCGATGAAACACCCACAGCTAGTGTCTTGATAGAGAATTTAAGAACCGAAATAATAGCGCGAGATTCTATTCAATCTTTCAATGCATTAACTCCCTTGATTGAACGAGTAATCGAAAGTAAAAATTCAACATATTCACTCCTTCCTCGGTTCTTGTTCTTTGGGTGGGACAATCAATTTCATTGCAAACTTACATCGATCGCCTCTCTCCAATGGGGAAACTCTATTACAGATGGCAAACCCGCCTCCAACAAGATATTTATGGCCTTCCGAATTACGCTTATGCTATTGATCATGGCGTTGATTGTGGGATATACCCTAGGAATTTACCTAGGAATATGGTTTCATAGAAAACCGCAGTCTATCGTCACGAAATTCCTTGAGCCTTTATTTTATGCATTAAGAAGTTTACCATTGTTTGTTTTTGCCTTAGTTCTGCTGGTTGTTTTCACTACAGCTGAGCTGAGTCCCATGCTTAAGATTTTTCCAGCTGTAAATGCTTACGGTTGGTCATCGACGGATAGTTTCCTTGCTAATTTTTCTAAAAATTTCAATCAGCTGATTCTCCCTACTTTGTGTATTTCGATTTACAGCCTTTCTTATATCTGCCGACAAGTAAAAGCTTCACTAGAAAGAGAAAACTCTGCCTTGTACAATACAACTGGAAAAATGAAAGGCATAAGTAGCTGGCAACTATTTTTGCATCGCTTTCGCAATATCAGAAGTATTCTGATCACAATGATAGGAAGTGGGATTGTTAGCGGATTCGCCGGTGCAGTCCTGATAGAATACATCTTCAATATCCCTGGAATAGGGCGATTAATACTGGATTCCGTAAAGAGTAACGACCTTGTTGTTTTGCTTCCTGCGGCACTTATTTTATTTGTGGCAAGTTCCATTACATTGCTAATTAGTGATCTTCTGTATCGCTATTACGATCCCAAAATAGCACTAAATGAAAACTAAGAACACGCTGCTATTCGTCCTCTTCCTCACAGGTACTGTCATAGTGTTTGCTGCACCGCTATTTTTTGACAAAGAAGCATCTTATATGTTTCTGGACAGCATCAACGGAGTTTCTCCAGGAACGAATGGGCATCTTTTAGGGACAGACACCTTGGGAAGGGATGTACTTAACGGCCTACTTTCAGGAGCGAGAATTAGCCTGATAATTTCTATGCTCACGGTCTGCACCGCTTTGCTTATAGCTTTTACACTAAACTTAGCGACTAGTTACATAGGTAATAAACGGGTTCAGTTGAATGTGTTTCAAATCCTAGGGTTTATGTTGGCTGCACCATTCCTTTACTATTATTCTTTCACCGCCTTCGCTATACCTTGGTTTGCTAAAAGTCTTATTTTCGTGGGGCTTCTTGGGATAATTATGGTGATACTTCAGTTGCTTCGAAATACTTCCAAAACCACATTTGACATACCGCTTGATACGATAGGGTTAAAGATTTATGAATTATTTAGTTCAGTACCAAGGCTTATGGTTTTACTAATATTTATTGGGCTTACGCCCAAAAATAGTATCTTGAGCATATCACTAGTAATTGCTTTTCTTTTGTGGCCCATATTTTTCAGGTATATCCGACTTGAAATACTTTCTGAAAAAGGAAATGACCGATTTACCAGTCTAAAAAATCTAGGATATAGCAACATTCGGATTGTCTTTAGACATTTTCTACCGCTGATGCTACCTATACTTAGTACCCCAATAGTTTTTGCGCTAGTAAGCACGATACTAATAGAGGCGAATCTAAGTTTTTTGGGGATTGGGCTAGGAGATGAATACGTGACATGGGGAAAACTTTTGGCGGAAGCCAGAAGAAACACATCCGCATGGTGGTTAATCGTTTTTCCTGGCGCATGTTTATTTTTCGTATTTATGTTCTTAAATCACTGGTTACGAAGGAGTGACAAATTACAGTAAAAAACAGGTATTCAGGAAGTTGGTCGAATAGGCGATTGCGAGGCCAATTCCATAGAAACAGTATGGGTTAAAAACTGTACTTTTGCGAGACGTGAACATGATTGTGTCTTATTGAAAACAAAAAAATTACAGTCATTATGATTTTTTTAGAATTTGAAAAACCACTGGAGAGTCTGCATGAACAGCTTGAGAAATTCAAGCAGATTGATGCAGAGGGAGATATTGATGTAGCCGACAAAATCAGTGAAATTGAAAAGAAGATAGTTGTTAAGAGAAAGGAAATTTTTCAGAACCTTAATAGATGGCAGAGAGTACAACTGAGTAGACACCCTGAGCGTCCATATTCGCTATATTATATCCACGAGATATGTAAAAATTTCACTGAGTTACACGGTGATCGTTACTTCAAAGACGACAAAGCAATTGTTGGTGGAATAGGTAAAATTAATGGTCAATCTTGCGTAATTATGGGTCACCAGAAAGGTGACAATACGAAGTTGAGACAATATAGGAATTTTGGGATGGCAAATCCTGAAGGATATAGAAAAGCACTGCGATTGATGAAATTAGCTGAACGATTTTCTATGCCTGTGATCTGTCTTATAGATACACCTGGTGCATATCCAGGGCTGGAGGCAGAGGAAAGAGGTCAAGCCGAAGCGATTGCACGGAACCTTTTCGAAATGGCACAATTAAGAACACCTATTTTATGTTATATCATTGGTGAAGGGGCTAGTGGTGGTGCATTGGGAATAGGTTTAGGAGATAAAGTTTCAATGTTTGAAAATACATGGTATTCCGTGATTTCTCCAGAATCTTGTTCTTCGATATTATGGAAGAACTGGGATCATAAAGAAGAAGCAGCAGAAGCCTTAAAATTGACTGCGGAAGATATGTTGGCTAACGGTTTAGTTGACGAAATCATAAAAGAACCGCTAGGTGGTGCGCATACTGATCGAGAAAAAATGGCGAAGACTTTGCGACTGCATATTAAAAAAGAGTTAGCTGATTTATTACCACTCGACAAAGACGAATTAGTCCAACGCAGGATCGACAAATACAGCAAGATGGGGCGCTACCTCGAATTGAATGAGGACAGTGAAATAGAAGATATTTTTCCCGATACCAAGTCTAAAAAAGAGGTCAAAACAGATAAAAAGAAGGACAAGAAAAAGAAGGCTGTTGTTGAAAAATAATATAGGATGAAGTGGCTCAAAGACTTGTTGTTTAACAAGAATCTTAAATCGCGGCTGAATAATACGCAGCTGATTAAGAAGGAAGGGAAGAATGAATCGAATTATATCGGAATCTTAGTCGACGAAGATGCTATAGATAATCCCGCTGTACTTCAGAAAGTCATCAAAGAATGGGAAAAGAAAGGCAAAAAAGTGGAAAAAATTGCCTTTCTCAATGTGAAAGAGCTAGAAGAAGGGAGCACAGATTCGTTTTGTCTTAAGCAGATAAATTGGTTTGAGATACCCAAAGGAGAAGTTATAGAGGTTTTCCTGAATAGATCTTACGATATCTTAATTACGATCAATCCGTCACAGCACAAATTCATAAATTACATGAATGCAGCGTCTCTCGCCAGATTCAAGATAGGTTTGACTGCAGAAGAACTCGAATATAATAATCTGATAATTGATTGCGAAAAACCGAGTCATATTCAGACCATTTTCCGCGATATTCAAATAACCCTAGATAAGTTAGCCATATAATGAGATCACAAGAAACGTACAAAAGATATACGGGAATGGGAGTTGCGATAACGACTCCTTTCGTTGATGGAAAGATTGATTTTCATACCTTGGAGCGGTTGATCGAGCATAAAATAGAAAACGGGACAGATTATTTGGTGGCCTTGGGATCTACAGGAGAGTGCAATCTATTGAATGAAGCGGAGCAAAAAGAAGTGCTTCGATTTATTATAGATAAAACGGAGAAGCGAGTTCCTATTGTAGCTGGAAATTTTAGTGAAATATATACAGGCGACGTGATCGATAAGTTTGAGCGCTTCGACATGTCAGGGTTAGATAGTTTAATGATAAGTGCTCCAGCATATGTTAAACCTCCTCAGGAGGGAATGTATCAGCATTACATGAAGATTGCAGAACACGCTCCACTACCCATCATAATTTACAATGTACCGGGCAGGACAAAATCCAACTTGGAGTGGGAAACGAGCACGCGTTTGGCTCACGACTCGAAAAAATTTATTGGTTTAAAAGAAGCGAGTGGCGATCTCATTCAGACGATACATATCACTAGAAATAAACCATCAGATTTTTTCTTAACATCAGGGGATGACGAATTAGCATTAGCTATGATGGCAAATGGAGGAGAGGGTCTTATCTCAGTAATTGGGAATGCATATCCCAAAGAGACGAAGCGAATGATTGATTTAGCACTCGCAGGAAATTATAGCGAGGCTGTCAAGATCCAACATGAATTCTTCAGAATTTATCTTTGGATTTATAAAGAAGGAAATCCGGCAGGAATAAAAGCAGCGCAAGAGATCTTGGGATTAGGGAGTAAAGAGGTGCGGTTGCCTTTGGCGGCATTGACTGAAGGGAGTTATGAGTTGTTGAAGGCGGAGATGGAGCGAATGAGGTGATGCGAGAGTAGTTGTGTTCTCGAAAGATGGTGTAGCGAGTAGTTGCTGGTATATAAATTTTATCATTGTTCGCGTCACTTTTCTATTTCTTCAAAAAAAGATGGATAAATCCATTTTTCATTGATTGGATTTAATTTTTGAAACTGGCATAAATTTATGCTTCCGTCAAATTCTTGTGAATAGAAAATAGACTTATTAGCAACTAATTTCAACCTTAGTTTAGTGTTATATTCTCCGCAATACCTTGCGACATAAATATTCAAATATTCATTCGGATTTATTTTGAATTCATCAACCTCACCCACTGGGCAACTCAATCCAACATTGTATGCTTCAATTGGCTGCCAATTTTGATTGGTATCTAATGCTT
>CALBVQ010000056.1 GCA_937969485.1 uncultured Saprospiraceae bacterium
AGACATTATAAGATTTTTAATGCGATTTACACCGTGATTTCTAAGGATCAAGAGTTCATGAATGGTGTACAGTTTATGCTTCGAGAATCAGAATATAGTGGTAAATCCCTTTTTCTGATCAACGACATGATGGAGTTCGTCGTTAATAGGAGTGTATGTTAAGTTGATTTTTTTCAATAGTGTATCTTTGCGTATGTTGCGATTTGTTTTCCATACTGTATTGATTTTCTGTAGTTTTTCTCTAACTGGTCAGGTAGACTTGGTTGAAACGCACTTACCTCTTATCAAGATTTACACTCAAGGACAATCCATTGAAGATGATCCGAAAGTCCTAGTCCGCTGTGAAATTACAGATAACCCTCAAGGCATGAATCAAGTGGGAGATTTTCCCAATGTGTATAAGGGGTTTGTTGGTATCGAAATAAGAGGACAATCATCCTCCTTGTTTGATAAGAAATCATACGGAATAGAGTTTAGAGACGCTGCAGGGGAGGACCTTGATGTTGAAATTTTAGGATTCCCAAAAGAGGAAGATTTTGTCTTGCATGGCCCTTACAGTGATAAAAGTTTGATCCGTAATGCCATTGTTTATTCAATGGCAGCTGATATGATGGAGTACGCTCCTCGTTGTCGATTTGTGGAGTTGTTGATTGACGACAAGTACAAGGGGCTCTACCTTTTTGTGGAAAAGATCAAGAGAGATATTAATCGTGTAGATATTGAAAAAATCAAGAAGGACGATATTGAGGGTGAGGCTTTAAAAGGTGGATACATCATCAAATTTGATAAGTCAGACATTGCGCAAGAAACACTATGGTATTCACCTTACACTGCACAGGGAGTAAATGTTAATCCAGCATTCATTGCCTCGTACCCAAAAGCTGCAGATATAGAACCAGAGCAAATTGATTACATACGTGGTTTTGTGACAGATTTTGAGCATGCCCTTGCAGCCGATGACTTTACCTTCAAAGGGAAAAATTACAAGGAATACATTGATGTGGGGACCTTCATAGATTATATGTTGATTAGTGAATTGACTAAGAATTTAGACTCATATAGGGTGTCTACATTTATGTACAAGTCAAGGGGTGGGAAGTTGAAGCTGGGTCCGGTATGGGATTATAATTTGGCACTTGGTAACGCGAACTTTTGTGCTTCAGGTGACCCTGAAGGATGGCAATATGATTTCAATTCAATATGTCCATGGGATAATTGGTTAAATCATTTTTGGTGGAGGAGATTTTTGGAGGATGAAGAGTTTGTCGAGCTGCTTAAGGAGAGATATCTGGAGCTAAGGAGGAGTGAGTTTAATCTGCTGAATCTGTACAGACGAATTGATTCGCTAGTAGTGGAAGTAGGAGATGCAGCAGCTCGTAATTTTGATCAGCATGATGTTTTAGGGAAACACTTATGGCCCAATGTGTTTGTTGGAGAAACTCATGCTCAGGAAATTCTATACCTGAAGCAATGGTTACTCAAACGGGTCGCTTTTATGGACGAGAATTTGGTTGACGGATCTGTTGCGAGTGATCCTGAAAGTATGCCACTCTTGTATCCTAATCCCAATTTAGGTTATTTTGCGGTCACGTTAGGGAAGCATAATGAAGAGGCGGAAAAAATATTGATCTACAATAGTGAAGGGAAAGTAGTTACAGAAACTGCAATCGAAAACCGAAGTAAAGTTTGGTTTGTAGAAGACTTCGATCATGGAATGTACTATATGAGATTGATTAATCGAGAAGGAAAGACTGTGGGCAAGTTTATGAAATTCATCGTCTTTTAAGATTTATACCATCTTATATTCAAATAGTAGCGGATTTACTTCCTCAATCGAGTAATTCCTGTGTTAGCTCCTCCTCCAAAACATAAAGTTTTGCTACTCATTTATAAACTCGCAGAATCGCTCTGCCTATTTTTAGCACCAAAGGTTACCTTTTTTTCTCGCGCTGTTCAGTGTTTTTCCTTGCTCATACACTTTACTCCATTACGCTAAAATTTCGCGATTTCTTGACGAAATTGAGCAAAGGTCAGACCTTTTATTCACTTCTCAAGTAATGAATCCTTTCTCATTCAACTAGAATTATGCATAAGTGTTGGACGTTTTCTTTATCGAAGCAGTTTTTGCTCGAAATAGATATCTTAATGTATAATTCAGGTTATATTTTTATTGTAGACAGAAACTAGTGCGACATTCAAGATATTATGTGGTATTACTATGTGTGGTATCAAAAGGTTGTAAAAACTCTTTTAGTGGGAAATCATCACAATCTTATTTCATAACAATTTGTATCTTGGAGTCATGAAATATCTAAGCTTACTGCTTGTCATTTTTTTAGGGAATAATACATTGTTTGGGCAAGTAGAGCTCAAGGAGACACATCTGCCTATTATTAAGATCGAAACCAATGGAGATTGGATCATTGATGAGCCAAAAATTCTAGTTGAATGCGGTATCATAAATAATGCAACAGGTAAGAACAATATCGACGATGCTTTCAATGAATATGATGGTTTTGTAGGAATTGAGATCAGAGGGCAGTCATCGCAATTTTTTGATAAGAAGTCATATGGGATAGAATTCAGAGATGCGGCTGGTGAGGATTTACAAGTAGAAATATTGGGTTTCCCCAAAGAAGAGGATTTCGTGCTTCATGGACCGTTTAGCGATAAGAGTTTGATAAGAAATGCAATCGCCTACACACTTGCGAGAGATGTGATGGAGTACGCCCCTCGAACAAAGTTTGTGGAGTTGGTGATTGACGATTCATACAAAGGTGTTTACTTACTGACGGAGCGGATTAAGAGAGACAAGAATAGAGTAGATATTTCTAAGTTAGAGGCTGTAGATTTTACTGAAGACGAAGTAGAAGGCGGATATATCTTGAGGTTCGATAAGACCGATAGCGATGCAGAAATCTTATGGTATTCACCTTACGTCGTGACTCCAGGAAATGGAGGTAGTCCAGCCTTCGTAGCTTTTTATCCCAAACCAGAAGATTTACAGGATTTTCAGCTTGATTACATTCAAGGATATGTGACTGACTTTGAAGATGCCTTGTCATCTTCAGATTTTAGCAAGAATGGCAAAAAGTATACGGAGTACCTTGATATAGATTCTGCTATTGATTATATACTAATCTGTGAATTGTTGAAAAATGTGGATGGATACAGAATCTCTACATACATGTATAAGGATAAAGGAGGGAAGCTAAAAATAGGACCAGCGTGGGATTTCAATCTTGCGATGGGAAATGCTGATTACTGCGAAGGAGGAAACCCAGAAGGGTGGCAGTTTGATTTTAATTATCTCTGTCCTTGGGATGCTTGGGTAAATCATTTTTGGTGGAAGAGATTTTTCGAAGATGATGAATTTACAGAAAGGTTCAAGGAACGGTACGAAGAACTGAAAGAAAACGTCTTTAGCAAGGAGTCGATTATTCAACGTATCGATTCATTAGATGCCGAGCTAGGTGATGCTGTAGATCGGAACTTCGCACAATATGATATTTTAGGCGAATACATTTGGCCCAATAGGTTTGTGGGAGAGACTCATCCGCAAGAAATTCAGTATTTGAAGGGGTGGTTTGATGAGC
>CALBVQ010000057.1 GCA_937969485.1 uncultured Saprospiraceae bacterium
CTTGGCCAATCACTTAATTTCTTCCTGTAAGATCTGCCAACTACCATGGATATGGACCATCCAACTTGCTGGATGTAATCACTTCGATCGTTCCAGGCTTGCGAAATAGTCAGTAATTTCATATCCTAGTTTAAGAATAGAAGAAAGGTTTTCAAACGGCTAGTCATCTATTGCCGTAGGATGGGTATTTGCTTGTTTGTATCTTCTTCAGTTCCCCTTGATTACTACTTTCGCGAGCCATTTCCTATTTCGTCTTTTCAAGCATATCTAGAGCAACATCGACTATCATATCTTCTTGACCACCTACCATTTTTCGCTTACCAAGTTCCTCGAGGATACTTCTAGTATCTAATCCATATTTCTTTGCAGCTCTTTCTGCGTGAAGTAGAAAGCTAGAATAAACTCCTGCATACCCTATTGACAGGGTCTCTCTATCCACACGGACAGGTCGCTGTTGTAGTGGACGGATTTCGTCATCTGCTAGATCCATCAAGGCATACAAGTCACTATTGGTTTCGATATCCATTCTGTTCAGGCACGCAATTAATACTTCGAGAGGGCAATTCCCCGCTCCAGCACCCATCCCTGCCAAGGAAGCATCTAGTCGAGTAGCACCATGCTGCATAGCAACTATTGTATTTGCAACGCCGAGCGAAAGATTATGATGGCAATGGATCCCAACTTCTGTTTTGGGGTCAAGCACATCTTTGTAAGCTTTAATCCGATCAGCAACTCCATCCATCAACAAAGCACCCGCCGAATCTGTTACGTAAACACAATCCGCACCATACGACTCCATCAATTTTGCCTGCTGCGCCAACTTTCTCGGCTCATTCATATGAGCTAGCATCAAAAAACCTCCTACATCCATACCCAGCTTCTTAGCTGCCTCAATATGCTGTTGAGAAATATCAGCTTCTGTGCAATGTGTGGCAATCCTTACTGATTTTACACCCAGAGAATGCGCTCTTTCGAGATCTTCTATTGTTCCGATTCCTGGTAATAAAAGCGTTGTTAATACAGCATGATTTAGCTCCTCTGCAATTCCTTCTAGCCATTCCCAGTCAGTGTGCGCACCAAATCCGTAATTGAAGCTACCTCCTGCAAGTCCATCACCATGTGATATCTCGATCGCGTCTACCTTTGCCTTATCCAAAGAAATGGCCAAACTGCGCATTTGCTCCTTTGTATATTGATGTTTGATGGCGTGCATCCCATCTCTCAGTGTTACGTCTTGTATGTATAATTTTGAAGCCATAAGTAACTCTAGTGTTTAAGCGTTTGTTTGAACTAATTTTTCTGCCGTTGCGAGTGCGGCAGAGGTCATGATATCTAGGTTACCAGCATATTCCGGCAGGTAGTGACCTGCTCCTTTTACTTCTAGTAAAATGGTAGTTTTGAGGCCGTGTTTGAAGCCTAGCCCTTCTATAAACACCGGATTATCTTCAGTAATATCATCGAATTGCACCTCTTGCTTAAGGATATATCCTGGTACATATTTTTGTACTTCTGCAACCATTTCATGAATACTATCGGAAATTGCTTCTCTATCTGCCTGATCGCTCAGAGTAAATACGGTATCTCTCATGACCAATGGGGGTTCAGCTGGATTAAGCACAATTATTGCCTTTCCCTTTTCTGCGCCACCCACTTTTTCAATTGCCCTCGAAGTAGTTTCGGTGAACTCGTCAATATTAGCACGCGTGCCTGGGCCTGCAGACTTACTTGCAATTGATGCTACAATTTCTCCGTAATGAACAGAAGCAACCTGATTAACAGCTGCAACCATGGGAATTGTTGCTTGTCCGCCGCAAGTTACCATGTTCACATTATTGACGTCCATGTTGTCATCGAAGTTCACTGGAGGCACTAGATAAGGACCAATTGCTGCTGGTGTGAGGTCAATCATTCGCTTATCCGCAAATGGTTTTATCTTACTATAATTGTAAAGATGCGCCTTGGCAGAAGTCGCATCGAACACAACTTTCACATCCTTAAATTCTTCCATTTTCAACAAGCCATCAACACCCTCATGCGTGATGGCCGCGCCCATCCGTTTGGCTCTGGCAAGACCGTCTGATTCCGGATCAATTCCTACCATCACACTCATTTCTAAAACAGAGGATGTACGCATGATCTTAATCATCAAGTCTGTCCCAATATTTCCTGAACCAATAATGGCTACTTTTACTTTATTCATTGTTGTTGGTTTGAAATTTGTAATCTTATACCAATTCTGTTTTAAGGTTTCACTTTAAATTCTAAAACAGAATTGGTATTACTCCTCTTAGTCTACAACTACTATCAATAACTACTTCCATTTATATTTTTTTAGCCCTTGTGCTAAAGCGGCTTGTGAACTAGTGCCTTTATCTCGATCAATAAATTGGGGTGAGGTAATTGGTGGACTGCAACTGTTGTTCTCGTCGGACCATTGTGATCAAAAAACTGACCGTATATCTCGTTATAGCCTTTGAAATCTTTCATATCGACAAGAAAAGTAGTGATGTCGACTACATCCTCTAGACTGGCGTCCATATTCTTGATCAAGGTTTCGATGTTTCTGATAACTGCTTCTGTCTGAAGTTTAATATCTAAATTCCAATTTCCATTTTCATCCATTGTCGCCCCTACGTGCGTATTGTCGGGTCTTCGGCTACTTGTGCCTGAGACATAAATGAAATCGCCAACCCTTTTTATGTGGGGGTACATCCCCAAAGGCTTTGCACTTGTTGTAATCGTTTTACTTTTCAAAATATGATGATTTATTTTTTACCGTCTAAAAAGGAGCAGTTACTAGTCATGATTTTCCAAACTTGAGCCCCCAATAGTAATTAGACGTTTTCTAATTGTTCTTTTAATAAGCCTACAAAATCGTAAACATCCCTAAATGAATTGTACATGGGTACTGGTGCTACTCGAATAACACCTGGCTCACGCCAATCCGCAATCACTCCTTTTTCTGTAATTGCATCGAACAAGGCCTTACCTTTTGATGTCGTGCACTTGATCGAGATTTGGCAGCCTCGATCAGCTGGGTTTCTAGGTGTTATGATTTCAATTGCTTTGTGATTTAAGTTATCTAAAAGTGCTTCTAAGTAACCAGTTAGTTTTTTGGATTTCTTCAATAAGGCATCCATGCCTACCTCATCAAAAAGATCAAGAGATGCTAGAATTGCTGCTAAAGAAAGGATAGGTGGGTTACTCAACTGCCAACCTTCTGCTCCCGGAAGCGGATCAAAATCATCTCGCATACCAAAGCGCGTCTCCTTATTATGTCCCCACCAGCCCGCAAATCTCGGTATATCAGAATCATGTGCATGTCGTTCATGAACAAAGCATCCACCGACACTTCCAGGTCCGCTGTTCAGATATTTATACGTGCACCAGGCAGCAAAATCAATATTAGAATCGTGAAGTTGCAGATCTAAATTCCCCGCACCATGAGCAAGATCAATCCCTATCATACAACCCTGCTCGTGGCCTAATCTTGCGATTTCCTTGATATCAAACACCTGGCCTGTGTAATAATTAGGGCAACCAATTAATATTAAAGCAATGCTCTCTCCTTCGCTTTTGATCGTGTTTTCAATATCTTCTTTTCGCAATAACTCTTCGCCCTCACGAGGTTTTAATTCTAATAATCCGTCGCCATACCCATGAAATTTCAATTGGGATTCTACAGCGTATCTGTCTGAGGGAAATGCATCTGATTCAATAAGAATCTTATACCGCTCTTTAGTTGGTCGATAGAATGAAGCCATTAACAGATG
>CALBVQ010000058.1 GCA_937969485.1 uncultured Saprospiraceae bacterium
ATACTTAGGGAGAGACCGTAAATGGATGGTAGAGTGTGTTATACCAATTCCGTTTTAGAATTTCGCATATTTTCAAGTTTATAAAAGCAATTACTTCGTTAGAAATACTCATGATAGCTAAGGCTATCCTTGCGTTTTCTGCCTTGTACTTGATTTAATAATTCTTGAATATAAAGTGAAACCTTAAAACAGAATTGGTATTAGCTTGTGTGGCGCGTAGGAATGTTTTGCGAAGATGCATAACTGCGTGATGTTCTGAGTGCGTGAACATTGAAAGAAGGTCCGTAAGCAAAGAAATAAAATTGATTAATTAGCATAAGTATTACAGTAACAGATATCTGTACTAAGGATTGCTATTATGGCTGAAATTGACTCTACCATATTCCGATACATGTTGACCAGTGCTTGATTCTTTACAGACAGATGAATTGACAATAACTATATTTTTTTTCTGCAACAGAAGTTTTTTTTTGATAAAGTGTCACACTTAATAAAAACCTGTGTATTACTCCATGAACACTTAAATTTAAAAAAGAAATAATTATGAAACAAATTTTGAAAACAGCGCTTATTGCCTTTATTATGGCACCGGTTATATTTTTCACCTCATGTGAAGATAATCTTGAAACTAGTTGCGATGATTTTTTAATATCCATCGATTTTGCAATTAATGACACTACTTCTGTCAGTCTTACGGCTATTACGGAAGGCGGAACACCCGATTTTACATATGCTTGGAATACTGGTGAAACTACTGAAACAATCACAGTAACTGAATTTGCTACCTATTCTGTGGTTGTAACGGATGCAAATGATTGTGTAGCATCTATCGATTTTAGCGTTGAAGCAGATTCAACAACTACTGTAGATTGTGACAGTTTATGGACGTATATCACCGAAGATGCGGGATCAAGTACATCTGAATTAACAGCTAACACTTCTGGTGGTTCAGGTGTTTATTCGTATTTATGGTCGACAGGTGAAACGACAGAATCAATTACGGTGACCAATACTGGTACGTATGGGGTTGCGGTTACAGATGATGAAGGTTGCATAGTTAATGCCGTTTATAACTATGTTCAAGGTGAGATTTGTAATTATGATGTATCTATCGAGTTGAACATTGATCCAATAACTTCTGATACAACATTTACGGTTGTGATTGATACATTCGATATGAACGGAAGCTATTCATATCAGTGGTTTAATGGAGAGACAACTGCAAGTATTGGCTCTTCCGGGTATGGTGTTTATACAGTCACTGTTGTAGATGGTAATGGTTGTATTTTTGTCGTAAGCTATAATTTTGAAGGAGGGAATCTTTGTGATGGTTTTGACGTAAATATACTTAGCTTTCCTGATTCTACATCTACACAAATTACCCTTGCAACTGATATTATAGCCGAAACTTACATGTGGTCAACTGGAGAATTGAGTTCTGTAATTGAAGTCGAGCAGGGAAGTGGAGAATACTCTGTCACGGTTACCGATGAAAATGATTGCGTTGCGGAAGACACAATTGAAATTTAATTGTAACTTGAATTTAAGGTAAATTGCTTACTACGTCTGTAAATTCAACAGAACGCTAAATGCAAGTTTACCTATGAGCGCTGACTTTCAATGTTAGTCTAAGGCTCAATCAGTTAAGAATCTTTCTTCTTGTCAATTGTTGACAGGAAGAAAGATTTTTCATCATTAAGAATTTAAATGAAAGTAATAGATCGTAGTATAATAGATGCTTGTATTAGAAAGGAAAGAAATGGTCAGAAGGCCCTTTACTCTATTCTATTGCCTATGTTGAAACCGATCGTTTCCAGGTATTTGAGGAATAATCAGTATATTCTTGATGTACTCCAAGAGTCTTTTGTACAGATATTTAGAAATATTGACAAGTTCGAGCCTTCTAAGGGAAATATTAGCTCTTGGGCCTCCAAAATTGTTATCAATACTAGCTTAAATTATAATTGCAGAATCATCGGCATAAATACCTATGAACTTGAGAATGCTAATGTAATTGCTCAAGAAACTAAAGCAATCGAAAAATCAATGTGCATAAAGGACCTTAAGGAAGTTTTGCAAGCAATGCCTAAAAGTTATTACCATGTATTTAATCTATACATAATTGATGGTTATGATCATGAGGAAATTGCGCAGATACTTGATATCTCAACTGATCTGTCAAGGAAAAAATTATCAAGAGCTAGAAATTGGATTAAGAACTCGGAGCTGATGAGAAACATTGTGGTGGTATTTTTATTAATAATTAATTGTTTGTAAGATGGAGAATTTCGAAAATAGTTTTAGACAGAACCTCTCTAACGAAGAAGAAGGATTAACTCCATTCGAAGAGGCGCAATTGTGGGACTCCATAGTTGATGAATTAGGACCACTAGATTCAATCCCTGCTGACACAGAAGGGTTGAACCTTGTCAAATGGGGGCTGCCTTTTATTGCTTTTTCCCTACTTCTTTTCATATGTACCCTACACCTAGTTCAATTCGATAATACTGCAGGCATCAGTTATGTGGATAGTAGTGAAGTCGAGGCTAAAAACTTATCTGCTGAGCAAATGCTAGAGCAGAAAAGTTCTATAAAGTCTCCAGAGTCAGTTACCAAAGATAAAAAGGCTATTGTAGTTAGTAATGAGTCAACTGATGACGTGTCTCCGTTAGATGACTTAACTAATGATCTGCAGAATAAGCAGCCCAGTAAACTAGAAATAGATACGGATACTGCCAGGCCAGCAGTTAGACCAAAAAAATACATGCAGGACGGCGATATAGAAATTGCAAAGGAAAGCAGCATTGAACCAGATATGAACGGTGAGCCTGACAACCAGTCTACCGTAAGTCGGGAAGATCTGGCTGCCTCCAAAAGTGGCACTGGTATTCCAGCAATTATCGAAGCGGAATCTGCGCCTATTGAAGGTAATCGTGAAGAAGTTGCCATGGATAATAACACTACTTCTGAGGAAGAGCTCGCTAATTACATACCAAGCGACGCTTCCAGTAATGCAGTAGAAACCGCTCTCGAGAGTGGACCAAATAAACATACCGATAACCCGGATGCAATGTCATATCAACCCTTGGTGGTTACAGATGGTACTCGCGAGGATATAGATTTCTCGACCATTAAGATCCCTCACTTTGGCCTATTTGATTTGAATGTTCCAATAGTCAATTCGGAGCTTAAAAGGGCGAAAAAGAAACTTGTTTTTGATATTGGCTTAAATTCTGCTTTTGTTTCCTCAGGTATAGATTATTTCGGTAGTAATTCCGACTTAGTCACACGGAAAAATCAAACTGAAACGGGATATTATGGTTATAGTGTCGGAATAGATATATCAACTGTTTTTAGGAACAAATGGATAATTCATTCGGGCTTGGTCTACCAGGTTCAGAAAAGTATATTTGATGAGTCAATTTATAAAGATATTTCTGTCGATAGGAAGTACACGACGGGTATATTAGTGAATCAGGAAAACTATGAACTTATTGATGAATTTGAATTAGATACTGTTGGTGTCTATAGTTCACTTAACAGAGTCAGAAATGTCAATTCTTTCAGCTCTGTTGTGATCCCTGTGCAGTTTGGCTGGAAATCCCCCTCGAGTAGGCTATCTTATGGAATACTAGTAGGTGCGAACATAAGGATTAGAACAGGCCAATCAGGTAAGTTGATATCGCTGGAGCAAGAGCTTTCTACACTGGATAACGGCAGTAACTTGTTTTACAATTCCATTAATATTGGTCTTGCAGTTACTCCATTTCTTCAGTATAACCTATCGCCAATTTCTAGTTTACAACTAAGTTATCAGTTGGCTGCATATAGACCTACTATATCAGTAGATCAGACAATCATGGTCACAAACTATACTAATTCCTTCCAGATTGGATTCCGATATAGGTTGTAGAGTAGTTCTGTATAATACCTTGACGTGTTTTGTGATGCAAAGAGCGAAGGTGGGGTTATTATACCATATAGTATTATTGCAATTGAGCATAGATCACCTTGGAATTGACCAAGAAACTTATTGTTGATTTATCTGCTGTTATCCTACGGACTTTCGGACAAGGGAACCTACGAGATATATTTTGTCTTGAATTGTCTTCCACACTATTTTTTTTTGGCGGAAGCCATGAACTTAAGAATCATTGTGCCATTTAATTAGAAACAATACTATATCTTGCGATTGTTTTTGACACCCCTGACAATCAAGGGCGTTTACGCACTAAAAATGAGTACTTGATTAGGTATATAAAAGAGAACTGGAGAAAAATGATCCCCTTTGCTTTAGTTGGAGGGGTTTTCAATCTAATAGAACTTGGCGGTCCGTTCTTTATTATCAAAAATTTTGATTGGAATCCACAGCTAGCATATTCTTTATGCTTTTTCTTGGCTACAAGTGTCGCGTTTACTTTAAATACCTTTATTACTTTTAAGAGTAAATTCTCTTTGTCCAATGCCGGCCGCTACTATCTGATTTATGCTGGGGCGTGGGTGATAGGTTTAGTAATCATCACAAGTTTGAAATATTTTACTTCTATTTCTGCTGAATACCTTCATTTTTTTCCTGCGCCAACGGTGTATATTTGGAATTTTTTCATGTCCAATCGTTTCTTGAAGAAATAATCTCTTGATTGTTTTATATTTATTTTTCTATATGTATTCTTATTATCAATAAGCTATAGATTATATTTTTGCGTAATATAACATACATTACATTTTTCTCTCATATAAAAAGGGTTTTGGTGCTAAAGTTGGCATACATAGACTGAAAGTTGGAAAAGGTGTGTCCGATAGATTCATTTTTATGAATCAGGGCATCTCCACTTTTGAATATCAAAAACTTAATTTATTATGAGAAGTCTAAGACCTCAGAGTACTATTGAACTTTACAGCACCAATTTGGTGATCAAACTAATGCTACTATGCATTGGTTTATTTGTGAGTTCATTTGCTTTTTCACAAGCGACAGTCGAGCGCGCCGTTCAATGCTCTTGTATTGATAATAATGCGCCAACTGGCATTGCTCAATTCGAAGAAGAGATTGTTGTAAGTTCAGCAATAGGAGAGACATGGTATATAGAATCCGTGAGTGGATTTTATCAACTTAGTAGTCCTGTGCCACCCGCACAACAGGTCGAGTTTATGACTGGTGTAACTGGAGAAATACTTGCTGCAGATGGAGCAGGTAACTACTCGCTACAGGGGCTGTTGGTGGAAGATGTGGGTTACTCCATCTTACTTTCTAACGGGTTAGATTCCGTTGAGTTATCTAATATTTTATGTGAATATCCAGCATCTCCCATCGTCGGAGATAATGCCGTTTGTGGGGCAGAGGTAGAGATCTACGCGGCCGCTAATTTTAATACTGCATATACAAATGAATGGGATGTTCTTACTCAAGGTACGATTATAGGTACTAACACTGAAGAAACTGTGACCGTGCAATGGGATGAAGATGCCACAGAAAATGGAGTTCTATCTTTAACAGTTAGTGGAGCTACAGGCTGCTCATCAACTTCATTTATTAATGTAGAATTTGAAGGAAACGTAACTTTGGCTTGTAACAATATAGTGCATGTATCTATAAATGGCGAATGTGGAGTTGATCTCAGTGTTGATGATGTGCTTGAAGATATGCAATATAATGATGATTCATATGAAATTACAGTAACTGACTTAGAGAGTGGTGATGTACTTGATTTAGGGACTCCAGTAAGTGAGTACCTGTTTGACACGCTCGAGGTTTCAATCTTTCATAATTGCTCCACGAATAGCTGCTGGGGTTATTTAATCATAGAAGATAAACAAATTCCTCAGTTGGTGTGTGTTACAGATACTGTGCGTTGTGATCTTGATGATTCACCTTCTATTACAGGTTTTCCTGTTCCAGATGATGCAACAATAATCCCACAAGGAGTTAATGAATATACTGTTCTAAACTTCGATCCTTGTGGTCCAGCTGAACTTAGTTATACAGATGCATTTGTCGCTATGAATTGTGCTGATCCTTTTGAAAGTAGAGTAGTAAGAACGTGGGTAATTACGGACTTTTCTGGTGACACCAATTCATGTGATCAAATAATAGAAAAAACTAGAACAACTCTAGATGATGTAGTTTTTCCTGGCGATTGGGATGGAATTACAAATCCAGTTTTATCTTGTGAAGGTGGGTATCCGACTCTACCAAATGGTAATCCCGATCCATCATTTACTGGTTTCCCTACTGAGGGAGTATGTTCTCATATTGATGTAAGCTATGTAGATCTTATAAGTGAAGTGTGTGGTGCTACCTATAAAGTAGTTAGAAAATTCACGGCTTTTGATGAGTGTACAGGCGGAAGCATACAAGAGAATCAATTGATCAAGATTGAAGATAGCGAGGCACCTGAGTTTAATTGTCCATCGAATTTAGATTTTTATATAACGGAAACAACGGAATGTACAGCAGATATAACAACTCCTGCTGCGACTAACGTAGTAGATTGTTCAGATGTGACATTCGAAGCTGAGATCGTTAAGATTAATAGTGCGGGTAATATTGCTGGTCTTATTGCTGCCATGTCTCCCGTATCAGGAGGATTCTTTGCAAGCGATCGCGAGATTGGAAGACATAGAGTGACTTATACAGCAACAGATGCATGTGGACTAGAATCTAGTTGTACGTTCATCATCGAAATTTTTGACAATACACCACCTGTTGCAGTATGTGACTTGAATACTACAATTGCGATTGATACAGAAGGAACTGCGGTTGTGCCAGTGAGCACGTTTGATAACGGGTCTCACGATAATTGTGAAATAGCTAGCATTCTTGTAAGTAGAGGACCTAATTCTTGTGGTGCTTCAAGTGGATTCGCTGAAAGTATCACCTTATGTTGTGCTGATGTAAACACGGAAGTGATGGTGACTCTACAGGTGACTGACGCCTCTGGTAATATAAATACCTGTATGGTAATGGTAATGGTTCAGGATAAGAAACTACCAGTTCTTACTTGCCCGCCAAATATGACAATTTCATGTATTGATGACATCGATGACCTAAGTGCTTATGGTGAAGCAACCGTAACGGATAACTGCTCAGCTACGATCGAAGAGGTTGCATCTATCAATATTAATTCATGTTCTGTGGGGTCTATTTCAAGGACTTTTACGGCAACTGATGCAGGGGGTAATATGGTTTCATGCACACAGTTAATTACGGTGCAAGATCCTGACCCTTTAACCTATGGTCTTATTACTTGGCCAGCTAATTATAGCACGAATAACTGCGTTTCTCCGGACTTACATCCGGATGATTTACCGTTCAATAATGCATATCCACAGATAGGAACCAACCAATGTTCGAATATCGTGGTGGATTTCGAGGACAAAACCTATACCAATGTAAATAGTATTGCATGTAAAACCATTCATAGAACGTGGATAGTAAAAGATCTTTGTAGTACAACTAATCCCGACGGATTCGAATTCCTACAGTTTCTTGAAGTAATTGACAACCAAGCCCCTCAATTTGAGGAATGTAGTAATAAGGTTCTTACAGGTACTTTTGACGAAGATTGCAGCTATGCAATTAGTTACAGTAAAACTGCATCGGATCAATGTACGTCTCCTGAATTCTTATCATTCTCATATGTCGTTGATTTTTACAATGATGGAAACACTGATTTAGCTGCCAGTGATTCGCTTATTGAAGAATCATTTCCTGTAGGGCAGCATAGAGTAGAATGGACAGTTGAGGACGATTGTGGCAACCCTACATCTTGCGTTGAATTTATCACAATTGACGATCTAAAGCAACCAACTCCTTACTGTCTAGGCGGAATTTCAACTGTGTTGATGCCTTCTACAGGTACAATTGGTATTTGGGCGAATGACTTCGATCTGGGAAGTACCGATGATTGCACAATGCAGCAAGACCTAGAGTTTTCGTTCAGCGAAAATAAGGCTAATACAGGGAGAACATTCACATGTGCTGATCTGGATGGTGAAATCGAGAAAATCATTGAACTTCAAGTTTATGTTCATGATGAAGCGGGTAATTTCGATTTCTGTACTTCTTACATAAGATTAAGAGATAATAACAATACCTGTGATACAACTACTACCATCATGAGCTTAAGTGGACTGGTGTTCACTGAAGATCAGAAGAGTATGGAGTTTGTTGACATGGAATTGATGGACTTGAATGCCGGAGAGCCAAGCTACCAGACAACTAGTGAAACAGGTATTTATGCCTTCCAAGACTTGGAAACTATGGTAGAATACACAATAACTCCTAGCTACGATGATGCTAATTACCATAACGGAATTACGACTCTGGATATACTGCTTATACAGAAGCATATCCTTGGGTTGGCTACCTTGAGTTCACCGTACAAGATTTTAGCTGCTGATGTTGATAACAACGAAAAGATTAATGGACTTGATATCATTCAGATTCGCAAGCTTTTACTGGGTGTTTATGATGAATTTCCTTCGGGAAAGAACTGGCTATTTGTTGATGGAAGTCAGGAATTCGAGGATAATTTTAAGCCTTGGCCATATAACGAAAGTGTGAATTTCGTCGCAGATCAATCGTATGGAGATGTGAATTTCATTATGGTTAAGTCTGGTGATGTAAATCTTTCAAGAACGACTAATTTAGTTGAAAATGAATTGGTTACGAGAACAGAGCCATTGGAATTGGAATATGAATGGACGGAGGTAGATGGTCAACATCTTTGGAGTTTGTATGCTAGTGAAGATGCACTTGTTAACGGATTTCAAATCGAGTTGGAAGTGCAAGATATCGAAAATTTTGAGCGCATGAATAGTGCTTTGGATATTGCTGAGAATGCAGTGTTTGTGGAAGATAATGTGATTCGTGTTTCATGGTCTGGGGCTTCCGCCCAAAGAGTAGATGGAGCGCTACTAGAATTAAACTTTGGGGCTGTGACCCCAATACAAATAGCAGAAGAGGGACGATTCAATAGCGAAATATACCTAGCTACTCAAGGAACAATTGAGGTGAAAGAAATTTCACTTAGAGGTGAAGAGATTGAACCGGAGGTTTACACTACTAGGGTTCACCAAAATAGACCAAATCCATTTTACGATAGGACAGAGATTGTAGTAGAGTTAGCCCTTGCGGATAACTTGAAACTTGAGATACACGACATGAATGGAAGGTTGATGATGACAAAAACGATGAGCCTTGAAGCTGGTGTACACTCGCTTTGGCTGAACAATAATGAAGTAGGAGGATCAAGTGAAGGAGGTGTATATGTGTACACTGTTTCAGGAACATTCGGACAGATTTCGAAACGAATGATCATCATCCAATAAATATAGAATACCAATAACTTATGATAAGAAATAGATTTTTTAACGAGAGCCGAATAAGCACGATACGAGGTGTTGCGGGAAATTCTTTCCGCTTATTATTCGGAACGCTAGCTCTACTGTTATTCAGTATGAGTGGGCATGCGCAAGTAGGTGATTTCGATCTGGCCTTACGGATTTATCCCGCAATGGATGCTCCGGTAGAACCAGGAGATATCGCTGAGTTTACCATCGAGGTAATTAATCAAGGTGAAGAAGACGCGCGAAATATTAAATTAGTAGATTATATTCCTGACGGATTACAGTTTATCACAGCTGGCAACACGGGTTGGAGCAGTATTGGCTCAAGGGCAATTACTACGATTACAGAAACCCTACCTGCTGGTGAGACCGCTACTCGAACTATCTTTTTACAGCTTAGTGATGAGGCGACTCCAGCTAATGTATATAATTATGCAGAAATCTCCCTCGCTCAATATAGCGACGGTTCTGACGCAACAGACGACGATATCGATTCAACACCCGATACTGATGCAACGAACGACATAGGAGCTGATGCATTTACAATAACAGACGACAGCGTTACACTACCAATAACTCTAGATGAAGACGACCATGACGTGGCATTACTCATAATTTGTACCCAAAACGCGTGTAACAATTTTGTCAATATTTCATTAAATGCAGTTTGCGATATCGAAATCGTAGCTGACATGATTATTGAAAATCCTGCTTATCCTGATGGAGCCTACACTGTAGTACTAGAGGATGAAGACGGAAACATCCTTCCTTCCAATATGGTAGACGGAACATATGTAGGACAAACACTGAAAGTGACGGCTTTTGTGGATGGCTGTGAAGGAAGCGGATGCTGGGGATATGCTACTATAGAAGATAAGTTTGCAATAAACTTAGTGTGTAGTATCGATACAGTAGATTGCGGTATGGAAGATCCAGAATCTGTTGGTTTACCGCTTTTGCCAGGAACATGGTACTATAGTTCAGGAGATGATTTTATTATTCCTGGGATGAATGGATGTACTGATGTTGTACTTTCTTATGAAGACGAAATAGAAATGTTACCATGTCAGACTGGATCACCATATGTAATTAAGATTACGAGAACATTTGAAGCAATCGATGGAGTAGGGAACACAAACTCTTGTACGAGTGAAATTTACGTAAGAAAAGGAGACCTTAGTGATATTGTGGCCCCTACGGACTATATTGATAACCCGCTTATGTGTGGGCAATTTTCAACACTGCCCAATGGTAATCCGAATCCGACGGAAACTGGATTTCCGGAAGGAATAGGATGTCCTAACATAATCGCAGTTTACGAAGATATAGTGATTGAAGGAAGTACTGAAGGTTGTGGATCTTTCGATGTAATAAGAGAATGGACTGTTATCGATTGGTGTAATAGTGATGATACTACCTTTACCCAAGCAATCAAAATAATGGATCTTGAAGCTCCACAATGTGGTGTGCTTTCGACATTTTACGGAACGACATATGCTGATGAATGTGAGGGAGAAGTTAATGTAGCCGATCCTGATGCTTCAGATAATTGTTCTACAGTGACTTATACTGTAGCATATAAACCTAAAACCCCATTTAACAATAACTTCGATGATTTACTTACTAACAACATTGTAGGTACTTCAGGGAATTATCGAATAGAGGATCTACCAGTAGGTGAGTATAGAATAGCTTATTTCTTAAAAGATGCTTGTGGAAACGAGAGTCAGTGTATGGGTGAATTTGAAATCATTGATGACCAGGATCCTACACCAGTTTGTATTCCGGCATTAGATGTAACTCTAGATGTAACTGGAAATGCCACTTTACCAGCGACAGCTTTCGACTTCGGAAGTTTTGATAATTGTGGAGTTGCGAGTGTGCTAGTAAAGAGATTAAATAATGAATGTAACTCTGATTTCTTCGCGACTAATGTGAATTTCTGTTGTTCTGATGCGGGTCAAACTGCCATGGTTCAATTGCAAATTACGGATTTCGCTGGAAATACGAATATATGTATGGTACCCGTTCAGGTGACCGATGATATTGCACCTGTAATCATGTGTCCAGCTGACGTTACGTTGACTTGCGCGCAATATTATGGGCAATATGATGAAGTACTTAGTACTTCGGTTTTTGGAGTGCCGAATGACAGTGATAATTGTGATTTGAATGTTGACTTTTTTGACACAAAAGCATTCAACACTTGTGGTGTAGGAATCGTAGTAAGAACCTGGACTGTAGAAGATGGATCAGGTAACGAAGCCGCTTGTAAGCAATATTTTGAGATTGAGTCTGACTTTGACTTTGACGAAAATATGATCCAATGGCCAAATAATATCACACTTAACCAATGTGTGAATGATGATATTCCACTAAGCGTTGCAGGGGAGCCTGTTTTACCAAACGAATCATGTTCAAACTTCACCGTCACATACGATGACAGCATCGACGAAGAGGGAGCAGGTTGTGGAAATGTATTGAGAACATTTACAGTGGTAGACAATTGTGCTTTAGACGAGAATAATAACTCATTTAGCTATACTCAAACGATCAATATTTTCGAGAACGAAGATCCAGTCTTTACGAATTGTCAAGACACTATGTTTATAGGAAGTATTGTTACTTGTGATGCTAATATCTTCTATGAAGTAATTGCTGAAGATAATTGTACAGCCGAAAACGATTTGATATATTCTTACAGTGTAGATTTTAATAACGACGGTACAATAAATGCTAATTACAATGGAAATATACTTCAAGGAAACTTTCCTAATGGTACGCACCGTGCAGTATTTAGAGCATTAGACGAATGTGGAAATGAAGGAACGTGTGCCTTTATATTTACTTCACTTGAAGACAAGAACCCAACACCAATATGTAAGCCTATCTCAGTATCTCTCGATGATGATGGGACGGTTGAAATATGGGCGAATGACTTTAATCATAAATCTTATGATAACTGTACGGATGAAGCAGACTTGACGTTCAGCTTTTCTGAAGACATAAATAATACCTCTACAACTTTTGATTGCTTTGATATTCCAAACGGGGTGAGTGGCACAATAGAAGTGACAATGTATGTATGGGATCTTTCTGGGAACTATGACTTCTGTAC
>CALBVQ010000059.1 GCA_937969485.1 uncultured Saprospiraceae bacterium
CATCTGAAAATTTGATGTGCAGGGTTTTGTTGTTTAAGTTGGAAATTCTACTCTTTATTCACGTACTACGTAGTCTGGAAACCACAGTATTCATTGATGTCTCGGGATTTTTTTTCGCACACAAAGAATCCCACAAACCAAACGGAAAGCAATAAACTCTGATTCGTCGCTCCTTATTTCGGTTTAATATTTTGGACGAAAGTCCAATCTTTCACGTACTACGTAGTCTGGAAACCACTGTATTCATTGATGTTTCGACATTTTTTTTCACACACAAAGAATCCCATCAAACCAAACGGACAGCAATACACTCTGATTCGTCGGTCCGTATTTCGGTTTAGTATTTTGGACGAAAGTCCAATCTTTCACGTACTACGTAGTCTGGGAACCACTGTATTCATTGATGTTTCGACATTTTTTTTCACACGTAACTAGCCCCAATATTCATTCCCTTACCCCTCAATTCATGCCCTTCAATCTGTGCAAAAAATCAGCTTTCTTCCTCCGACTCACAGGGACCACATTACCATTACTCATCGTAATTATACCTTCCCTGTCGTATGACTTTATATGCTTGAAGTTAACAAGATGCGATTTGTGAGGTATGTGAAATGAAGTATAGCTCTTAAATAAATCCTTGAATACACCAATATTATATGAACTCACAATCTCCTTGCCCGCCGAATGGTAAATCTTCGTGTATTTCTGCCAACCCTCACAATGAATAATCGATGATACATCAAGGTGCTGATAAAACTTCGCTCCAGGTATTACAATCTTCGCATCTTTTTCATTATCGTTTTCCAAGTTGTGCTTCAAAACTTCAAACCGCTCAAGCTTTGTTCGTGTAGAAATTCGCTGCCTAGCTTTTTCAACGGCTGTCACAAGATCACCATTTTCAACAGGCTTGAGAATGTAATCAACTGCACTTACTTTCAATGCCTGCAGAGCGTACTCGTTGTAGCCTGTGACGAATATAATTTCAAAGTCGATCTGATCAAACCTACTCAACATCTCAAGTCCAGTTTCTTCCGGCATCTGAATATCAAGAAATACCAAATGTGGCTTTAATTCAGTAATCACTTGGTATCCATCCTTTGCGTTACCCACCTTCCCAACTACCTTTACTCCTTCGCAATGTTGATTGAGCTTTATTTCAAGTAGGTCCTGTAACTTGACTTCATCATCTATGATTATCGAACGTAATTCCATATTAATGATTTTGATGTATTATAATTGTAACTTCAGTTCCCAAAGTGGGCGTTTTTAGATCATCATAATTTATTTCTAGTTCATATAAATCACTCTTCTTGAGTGCCGCAATCCGTTCTTTGATGATCTGCATTCCCCTTGATCTATGAGCTTTCTTCTTCCGGAAATTTGCCGATGCAAGTCTTCCTATACCGTTGTCCTTAATTTTACAGATTACCGTCTCATCATCCAGCATCTTGAAAGATACTTCTAGCTTACCCTTCCTTTTGTCCAAGTGGTATAATCCGTGGTTAATTGCATTCTCTACAATGGGTTGAATAATCATTGAAGGTATCTGGAAGCCTGAACCCTCTATTCTTTCGTCAACTTCAAAAGAATACTCAAATTTTTCTTCGAATCTTATATGTTCCAATGAACTATAGAGCTTTAGCATGTGAATTTCTTCTTCTAAGCCTATAAATTTAGATTTCGAAGATTCCAAAATCGATCTCATGAGCTTGGCAAATTTAGATAGGTACTCATCTGCTCGCTCTACATCGTTCGTATTTATGAAATATTGAATAGCCCCCAAGGCATTAAAGATGAAATGAGGGTTCATCTGGGCCCTTAGCGCCACTAACTCCATCTCTGCAAGCTGTTTATCGAACCTCTCCCGTTCCTGCTGTAAAGATGCTATAGACTCCTTCTTTTGTTTCCTAAAGGCCCAGAGGATCAGAAAGGCAAGAAATAGAATAATAGCTCCTACTAACCAGGGTTTTAGATAAGGAACAACCTTGAAATTTATTTCGTTATTCCCTCGCAATGTATAACTCGTGTTCCCCGCTTTTAACTCCAACTTATGTTTACCTAACTTTAAGTCACTAAAATGTATTTTGCCGTTTCGGTAGTCAACTGAGCTCTCCTTGTTAATAGTGTATTTAATGTCTGATTGTCTAAACGAGTGCATCGTAGGGTAATAGTCAGGTACGACATAGTGAAAGTTGATACTGTCTAGGTTAGCTTGCACACTTAAGTCTTGCTTGAATTTTTTGCTTTCTAACTTTCCGTTCTGCCACTCATCGACCCATGTGAGATTTAACTTTACCTCGTTTTTTCTCCTTAAAACTTCGTCCGGATCAATTTTAGTCAAGCCGTTTATCGTTCCAAAGTACAATTGGTTGTCGAATTTTTCTGAAGCCATCGTATTGAATTCACCATTAGATAGCCCCTCATCTTCATATATTCTGCGGGTGACCTCAAGCTTGCTATTTAGCACAGTGATTCCTCCAAAACTTGCTAACCAATAATTGTCAGCCGCATCTTGCTCCATTGCGATAATCGAGTTTTCAGTAAGTTCTTGCGACGAATTTAGGTGTCTGATCAATTCCTGCGAATCTTTGTCATAAATATAGAGTCCATCATTTCTTGTCCCAACAAACATCTTATCACCATATATCTTTATCATGCGAATATGAGCACTATTTAGTTGTTTGATTGAACCAGATTCGACAAAGTAGAAACCATTTGTTGTTCCTATCCAGCGGCTATTGGATACCTCGTCATAATGTACTGCGCGTATGCTTTTATTGCCTATTTTAGTTGGCAAGTTAACTTCCGTTATCTCATTTTTGACAATATCATATGTAATTAGCTTTCCTCTGACATCATCATTTCGGAATTGTTGTTTTTTTGCTTTGCCACTCACGTAAAGCATTGATTCACCGCTCCATGAAATCTGCAATGGAGTAAAATCCAGAGGAATTTGTTGAAGTTTTTGGGTCTGAATATCAAAGATATGAAGATACCCTGTGCCACTAAATGTATAGGAGCTGATAACCAGTTTCTTACCTTTTTTGTAGTACAGTAAGCCATTTATATTAGGTAGCTTTTTAGTTGGAACTAGATTGATTTGTTCTTCATTTTTTAACTTGTATAATCCTCCCCCTTCTTTACAAAAATAAACGTTCGTATCGTCGCTTGCTATTCCGCTAATTACCGCACCAAAACTCGACTTCGCTAAAGATTTTGTATACCATATTCTTTCTATTCCTCGCGTAACTAGGTTCACTACAAATAAGCCATTGAAGGTAGCTAGCATGAGTTTGTCTTCGTAATCCTCTGCGTAGACATCTCGTATATTATCGTTAATCGACAAGATATTGTTATATGTAACGATCTCACCGCTGGTTTTTAATAATATAAGATTGTCTACTTTGGCGACATGAATATGCAATGCAATTAATACATTCCCCTTTTTGTCGGCTTTCGCCCAAAGTATATCGTCTGATGTGGTTGTTAGTTCATGTATCGTTTCGAACCCTTTACCAGTCCATCGATAGATTCCCTTGGCATTGCAAATGGTGATTTGGTTGTTGTACCATACAATTTTCCCGGAATAGTCTTTGCTTGATTCTTCATCTATTAGTTGAATCGACTTGTCGTTCCACTCGGCAAAAAAACTCGAGCTCGATTGGTCGTAGAAGAGTTTCCTAGGAAGGATATTGAACTTGATTTCTTTTATATAACCTGATTTTCCATAGATTTTATAGCGACTTGGCCCTACTTTGGAAAGGTAAAATAGCTGCTTAGAATTACCAGCTAGAAAAACGGAATCAGAGGAAGAAACTGATTCCGTTATTTGGGAACGAATCAATATAGGATTCAATTGGTTTGTACATAATGTAAACGAGTTTACGGGATTATTCTCTGTGATTATAGATGAACCAACTATGCTGTCGCTATGGATGAATTGAATTTGATCGCTGTCAAACGAAGTGGGAACCTCATCTACCAACTTAAAGTTTTCTCCATCATACTGCTGAATTGATTGCGACGTAGTGACGTAAAAATATCCATCAACATCACGCATAATATGATCGACTTTTCGATCGGCTAATCCATCCTTTTCTTCCTTATGAATTATGTACGCTATCTCCTGTGCCTTACTTTGGGGTATTAAAGTAATAAGAGTAGCCAGAAAAAATACAATACATCTTATCTGTATAATAATTATTTTGGAGGTCATCTCATTCTTTTGGCACAACAGAACTTTCATTCTGCGAAGTGAAATAAAGGTATGATAATTTGTTTTTCTTGCTCATAATTTCAGAGTATCGGTAGGTCTCGTAAGAGGAACGGTAAAATAGGTAAATTATACAATTTTTGTTCCATGGTAAGCTCGTAATTGCATGATTTTATGGTGTTTGCGTAGGTTCTCCTTAGTGATTCGTCCACCCGCCATTATTGTTTTGGATGAAGAATCTTGCATCTTTTTGAGCACTTCCGCACCTTCCATCGCCGTATTAAAACCACCTGAACTAAGAATGGTATCGATTGAAGTAAAGCGTTCTAAAGTGTGCAATGAAGCCAGTATATTGCTTGACTGATCAATTGCTTTATGAAAGGTAAAAGGTTTTGGGCTTTCGCCCAAAAGTAAAGTGACGGTGTCGGTGTCTATTTTTTTTTCCGTGGTGAGATATCCCATTACAAATCCTTCTATCGGAAGTACATCGAATTCTTGAATATGCTTAAGACACAGTTCTAGGCAAGACTCCGAGGCAAAAAATGAATCATCAGGACGAATCATCACTCGGATAGGCACTGAGATCAGAGAAAGCAACTGCTCCACATCTTTCAATTTGGGCGTAAGCCCCTCTTTGTCTAAACTTCGACAAAATTCAATTCTAGTCGCTCCATTTTTCTCAGCTTGCACAGCTTGCTCTATTGTTTCGCAGCAACTTTCAAGAATCATATCAAAAATATTTCTTTAGCATTCTTAGTCGTTTGTGACGCGACCTCTTCCAGGGATATTTCATGAACTTCAGCAATCTTTTCTGCAATTATGGGTATATAAACTGAGGAATTTCTTTTACCTCTGTACGGTGTAGGAGCTAGATATGGCGCATCCGTTTCCAAGACCATCGAAGTAACTGGTAATTGAGACACAGTAACATCTACTCCTGCCTTTTTAAAGGTTACTACACCTCCTATTCCTAAGTAAAATCCCGCGTCAATGATCCGCTGCCCTTGTTCTACTGTCCCATTAAAGCAATGGAAAATACCTTTCATCTCGCCATTTTGAAGCTCTTCTATGATAGGAATTGTGACTTCAAGTGAGTCTCTAGAATGTATTGATACAGGAATTTTCATCGATCTAGCCCATTCGCATTGTGTCCGAAATGCATCGATTTGGATTTCCTTTGTGGTTTTATCCCAGTAAAGATCCACTCCTATTTCACCGACTGCACAGTATTTTCGATCCTCATGCCATTTTTCTATTATTTTTAGCTGTGCTTTGTAATCTTCCTTAACGTAACATGGGTGTAGCCCCATCATTGAAAGGCAATTCTGGGGATATTTAGCTTCAAGGCGATGCATATTATCTATAGATGATGTATCTATATTCGGCATAATTATTTGTGAAATTCCTTGCAATCTACAATCAGCTAGTAGCTGGTCAATATCTTCAGAAAATTCCTCCATATATATATGTGCGTGAGTATCTATAAATTCCATATGTATTTTATGTGAACACAAAGGTAGTGGAATTACAAAGTATGCGAAAGAGGTAATAATATTATGCTCTGTAAGGTAGGGGGTTATACGGCTCAATAAATTGAAAATGGAGATCAAGATGCTTGCTGTCTTTTGTTTTTCTTTGTGTTTTATTTAGTTGATGGTGAGGTCTTTATATTTATATTGGTGTAGCAGATGGGTGTCAGGATGATTTTCTTGTGGGTTAGTAAAATACTTTCTCTCTATCTTATACCAATTCTGTTTTAGAATTTCGCATATTTTCAAGTTTATAAAAGCAATTACTTCGTTAGAAATACTCATGATAGCTAAGGCTATCCTTGCGTTTTCTGCCTTGTATTTGATTTAACCCGAAATATGCATTAAGATATTTACTACGAGCTGAAACTGCTTCGATAATGGGAACGTCCAGCTCTTTTGATGCTCACCGTGATGGTGACCACGGCTGCGCTTCAAAAGAACTGTTGAGCTCCCATTCTCTTTGCATTTTACGCTCCCGTGACGAAATCCTAATGCATAATTCGG
>CALBVQ010000060.1 GCA_937969485.1 uncultured Saprospiraceae bacterium
ACCATCACGGTGAGCATCAAAAGAGCTGGACGTTCCCATTATCGAAGCAGTTTGAGCTCGCAATAGATATCTTAATGCATAATTCGGGTTAAATCAAGTACAAGGCAGAAAACGCAAGGATAGCCTTAGCTATCATGAGTACTTCTAACGAAGTAATTGCTTTTATAAACTTGAAAATATGCGAAATTCTAAAACGGAATTGGCATTAATGCATACTTTGAGTCAAAGTCAAAAATTTCCTTAGCATTGCTGGCGATGAAGGAAATCAAACTCTTCGTGGTATTTTTTGCGACTTTATCTTAACCATCACTTTCATCCAGAACAAGCATAAAAAAAGCGTCTTTCTTGTTAAACAAAAAAGACGCTTTTGTTGGATTTTCTTTTTCTAGACTATCTCTTCGTTACTTTAAATACTTTCGTCTCTCCTTCAATTTCCAACTTCACAAAATAGTTTCCACTTGCTTGCTCAGTCATATCTAGAACTACCTTGTCACTTGCATTTCTAGTTTTCGTAAGTACTACTTGACCTAAGATATTTACTACTTCAATTGACACTTCTTTACCAAAAGCATTTGCTACGTCAATGTAAAAGATACCATCAGTTGGATTAGGATACATCAATACTTCGTATGTAAAGCTATTGTCTTCTACATCACTTGCAATGTCGATGTTTATATTAAATGTTGTCAAATCAATCCAGCCTCCTTCAGAATCGTCTACTACAAAAACAAATTTGTCTGTATCTGGAGCAGTATTTACACCATCATGTAAGTAAGTAATACGATTGTTGTTTAGATCATCTTGAGTAAAAGTTTCACCTTGTAATAAGGTTGTGCCATTGCGTTTCAAGTCACCTTTAGTTGTAGCTTCAACAATGGTGTAGACTAGATCGTCGTCGTCATTGTCATCCAACACTAGTAGTCGTCCTTGATTGATTAAATCACCACCTCCAGGTCCTATAAATAGCGCATCATTTCTATCAAGAACAGGTGCATTCAAACTCGCATTTGAGCATACATTCAGAATGTAGTCAGTCACTTTTCCTCCATCTCCACTTTTCAAATCTTCAATTATCAATTCCCAAGTTCCTTGTAGTTCTTCACCGTTAAATATTTCTAATGACTCCTCTGGTTTGTAGACCGCTGCGTTTAACATAGGGCATTGTATTTCCGCAGGAGACTCTGAATCAAAACCCACACTAAAAGAGGTAGAACCTGCACATCTATTGTCAAACAGCACAGCTGTTGTTCCTTCTGGACTTTTTAGAGTTACTCTTAGGTCCTTTACTCTAGTATGTGTTCCTTTAAACAGGTCTACATTCACATCGCTAACTTGTCCATTCGCAACGATTACGCTTTCCAGTATTGTTGTCGGTGTTCCTGAACTTGGTAGACTTACTGGTACTTCATTTTCAGCATATTGCAGACAGCTTAATGCTTCTGTAGCAAATGTACTTAGTGCTGTTGTGAAACCTTGACCGCATCTATTGACTCCACTTACTCTCCAAAAATAGATAGTATTTTTACTTAAAGGCTGCTCGATTGTTAAAGAATTAGTCGTAAGACCTTCTTCCTTGATTACAATTGCTCCATTAGTGAAATCAGGATTATCACTCAATTCGAAAACATATGATTCTGCGTCAGTATCCTCTATCCAAGTAAAAGTAGGAACAGGAATAATTCCACTTTCTCCTTTTGCTGGTGATAAGATAGCTAACTCGCTGAAGTCACTACTTGTAAGGTCAACGATTGTGGTAAACTCAAATTCTCTAGTGGCAGTAGTACCTTTAATTAATAGTTCGTAACTAGAAGATTCCAATACCGTCGATGCATCGATTGTCATTGTTGTTGACTCTCCCGGAGTTAGAGGATTTTGAGCGAAATTGACTGCAGCACCTGCTGGCAAACCATCAATTACCTCAAATGTGATCATTTCATCAAAGCCTAAATACTGCTCTGTGTTAATCTGGACTTCTGCAACTTCTGGTAAACACACTTGCTGATAACCAGGTACTGCAAGTGCAGAAAAACTAGCCTCCGTAGCTGGAAGAATTTTAGAATTGGTATTACTTAAATCAAAGAATATGTTGTCTGCTGCCTCCACCATTACTCTACAGAAATTAGCTTCTGCATTAGGAATAATTACGTCGTGAGAACCGTCATTTGGCGTATATGAGGCTAATGTGTATGGATATGTAAGTCCGCCGTCATTGGATAGTAGAATATTTACATACTCACACTTTACTAAATCTCCATCAGTATTGGCAACATCCCATAATATAGTTTCAGTAGTACCTGCAATTAAATCTTCTGCAGCATTGGGGTATTCTACTAGAAATGGCCCTGCTTGCTCTGTTGCAAAAAACTGTACCTCTTTCCATTCTGCTCCTCCGGCCTCTGAGTTGTTATCTCGTGCTGTCAACCTCCAAGTCATGTCCTTATCGTAAAATGGCAGTACCTCCAATTTGTCAAAGTTATTCGTAAGAATTTTTGTCAACTCTGGTAAAATTCGTTCTGGTGTTGAATTTGGTACTTCCGATACAAATTGCGGTGCATCCAAAATTGGCTCTCCCGGTGTTGTTAACGGCCCTAGATCAAATTCCTCCCAAGAGTATGTAAGATCCGTATCTTCTGCATCAGTAACCTCTCCCGTTAATTTAAACGGAGTTTCAATTGGGATATAAAACTTATCTTCGTATTTTAAGTCAATCTGCGGATACGTATTTCCTGTTTCGATATATTCTGGACAAGAATCTCCGTTACCTGTTTGCGAAAATGTAATCATTTGCTCTATCGAATATCCATGGTAGTAAATGTAAGGCGCATTTGCAACATTCAGTGCTGGTCCACAACCTCCGGCGTAGGACATGATTGTGTGGCCGCTTCCTGGCTCAAATCCAGAACTTGAACTCTCATTTTCTCCATCACAATGGTTAAATGTGTGCTGAGCTCCAAATTGGTGTCCTATTTCATGCGCTGCTACTCGCGTTGTAATTAAGTCAAGATTGTTCGAGTAATGACAAGTTACACCATTTCCTTTACTCGGCCCACATACACTCTGCAAAGAGGCAATACCTCCCACATCTGTACAGGAACTTGTGTAAACATGTCCTATATCCCACTCATTTAATGGAATTATATTTCCTATTGCAACAGTATTTTGGCCAATTAATTGAGCTCCCTGATTAGCATTTATATACGGATCGGTCGATGGATTCAAATGTATGATCTTATCGTTATCTGCCACAAGAAGAAATCTAATAGCTACCTCTGATTCGAATATCTCATTTAATCTCACTACAGATTCATTAATTACAGCTAAAACATCTTCTGTATTTCCTCCTTTTTGCTGTCCAAATTCTCCAGTAGTTGCAATTGCAATCCTATATGTGCGAAGAGTAACTGCTCCCTCAGGAGACCGCACCGTCGAAGTAGGTTTGGGCGCATTGTCAAAGTCATAACCCTCCAAGAATTTATCTTGCATCTCATCTGTAACTCCGCAAGACGGTAACATGCTAGCATCCCTAGTATAGTTGGTTGTATAGTAACTTACATAATTCTCCGCATTTCCATCTGCATATCTATCAATGTAAACTTTTCCTTTGCCCGTAGAGATACTCGCTAGGAAACCCAGCTGTGAAACAGCAAATTTACCCGAAATAGAACCGTCTCTTTTCGATATGAAGCTGTAATTCTGGATAAGAGGAAACTTCTTTGACAATCCATCTTCCATCATCTTGGTTCGAAATACTAATACCTCCTCCAAACTGCCGTCCGGCATTGGGATTTCCATTTTTAGTCCCTTCTTATTAGTGAATTCTTTAGGCGCACGCTCTAGTTTTTTTAGCATAGCTGCGTAATCAAGCGTAAATGCTTCATAGTCGCTAATGTACTCTACAAGCTCACTTGGTGAAGCATCAATCTTAGAGGATTCTACTTTTTGCCATAAGCCCTGTCCATAACTGATTGAACAGACCATCATGGCCAACATCATACTTAGTATTTTCGTACGCATAGTATATTTTTGTTTATTTTCTTTTAATTAGATAAGGTAAATATAGCAACGTAACACGTATTTAGGGCGATTCTGTTCAGTGAATTGTGTATTAATTGCGACTTACCTTAGTTCTAGTGTAATTTATTTCCTTGATTTGTCGCCATGCTTTCTGTTTTTTGACTTCCGTCAAAAGAAATGGCCTGTTCTGATTCTTTTTGACTTCAGTAATTCGCTTGGTATATGTTGGTACAATTACTCTAGAATTGACCTTTCCCCAAAAGGGCTTTCTAGGTGATCTTTTCTTGATTTTCGATCGATCAAAAGCTAGCTCTTATTTGCGCATTACCTACGTGAATCACACGGGCTTCCCCTGTTTTTCTTCCATTGTAGTTTAACGTTAAGTCAAAATTATTTATTAGTCTGCGAGTATAACGCAGTTCCCAAAGAAAATTATTACCCTTTTGCAAGCCTTCGAGTACAACTAGGTCTATCAAGGAATTTCCTGCTGAGTTGTACAGTATGTTATTGTATGTCACTTGTCCATCTATCCTTGTTTTCTTCTCTGTGGAATAACTAACTCCTGCATTTAATTCAAGTGAGTTAGCTTTTTCCGTTGAAAGACGATTTTGCTTATACGTGTAAGAGGTTCTTACGCGCCCTTCAAGCGAATTTTGGATTCTGTAAGACATTGAAAGGTAACTCTTTGCTATTTGTAGATTGTAATTATTTTGTGGAAAATTGAGATTGTTTTGCGCTCTTTTTCCATTGTCAGCACTTAATTCAATGTCTAGTTTCTTGTTGAAGTTTTTCCTGATTTTGAAGTTGTAATTCTCACTTTCTCTCACATCAGTACCTGTTGTCAGTAGGATACCACTATTGTTTCTTAAGTAATTGAATTGTATGTCATACGATGGATTTCCCCTATTCCAAAACACAGACTGATTCATACTGCTCACATAGCTTACAAGGTTTTCTTCTAGTGGATCTATTGTAACTAGGTCAAATGCTGGAAGCCCACCTGCTTGTTTATCTTTTCTACTCAACCTTATATTCGTCTGACTGGAAAGCCGCGAAAGACTTTTTTGCCACTTCCTTTTACTTAGTTTCCATTTGATTGGATTGATCAATAAACTTTGTGAAAAGTCTTGCTTGTACACTTGCTCAAATTCATTGTTGAATAAGCTCACTCTTATGAAATTTCCCTGATCACTAAACGGCGCAACTTGAAATTCATTTTGTGTTTGAATGCCATCCCCATCATCAACCCATATGTAGTTTCCTTCCCCCAATGCCACTTCTCTATAATCAAACTCTAATTTGGGTTCCTGGCCCGAATTAAAATTGATATTGCTAACTCCTCGTAGTAGATTATCCCATAGATTGTACTGGTAATCTAGTCCTCCCAATAGGTTTTCGGCGTCTTGAACGGAATTATTCAAAGTCTCATCCGTCTCTAGTTTTCGATAATTTACTGTGAAATTTACTCGCTGATTCTTACCCGTTGCTGAAACATTGACCCCCGCTTTATCTGCAAATGAAAAGTCCCTGAGTTCATTTTCAAAACCTAGTTGATCTCTACGTCGCGAATAGTAAAATTCAGTTTTTATGAAACTGGAATCTTGACTCCTTATGTAAAATTTTAGTTCGTCGTAGGTATTTGTTGTGTTCAAGAGAGTATCAGTGACCGCATCATTTTGTATGTTTTTTTCGGAATCAAAATTGATACCTGTATTTAGCCCACTCAGCTTGGTCCACCGTTTATTTACCGTCACATTGGGACGAAAAAAAGTGGAATTAAAGACATTTGATTGGGAGCTAAGATAACTCGTCCTGGAAGTAAGCTTAATAGTTTTTGATTGAATATATCCATTCAGCGATTGTATGTTTCCAATGAAAGCGTCTTCCCTAGAAAAGGACTTGATTTCATAGTCGAGATTGGTCCCTCGAACAAGTCCTTTTTTAGCAAGGTAGGTGTAATTAACTGCTCCACCTCCCAGTATTTCCCTAGAGTCTTCATTCAACGTCTGTAGGTTCCAGTCTATAAGAAACTCTGTACTTCGATATGGATTTACAAAATTGAATCCAGCATTTATTAGCTCGCCGTAGGCTGTAAGCTTTATGCTTGATTTCTTCGAAAGTAGTAGTTTATGACTCCAGTCACTTCTTACACCGTAACCAACATTATTTTCATCATCTATCTCTGAGAATAGGTTCTTGTCAAAATTACTTAAAGATAATTCAGTGCTAATTTGCCCATTCTTCGAATATCTAAGCTCGTGAGCAAGTCCATACATCTGCTTGGTTTCTGGTGCAATCAGTCTTTTTACAGGCTTGTATCTGCCATTTCCCTCTCCTACATAAGTATAAACTCTGCCGTTTGCATTTGCTTCATCATCTATTGCATAATCACCATTTCCTTCCCCTAGGTCTGAAAAACTTGCTTGATAGATAGCGACCGTAGAATCTGTGCTGTACCTTAAAATGGTATCTAACTCACTATTTGTTTCCAAAGTGTAGTACACACTCGAAGGATTAAATTCATCATTGATGAATATTCCCGTTTGGAAAGCTGTGTTAGAATCTCCCACATCACTAAGTAAGCGTTTGTCGCTTTCGGTCAATTCGAATATTCCACTGCTATTTTTATTATCCGATTCTGCATAAGAGAAGAATTGAAAAGTATTTTTTTTGAATTTCCACTCAGCATTTGCACTGCGGATTGATCGAGCATAATTTTGAACTAAATATTCGAATTCCACAACCACATTGAAGTCATTTTGAATAAGTCTTTTTTCTGTGAAAATTATTTCTGCCCTGTCGTATAGAATAATGTAATCATTGGTTTCACCTCTGGTCAAAAGTTCACCATCGATATAAACCTTTTCAGTCCCACTTTGAACTATAATAAATTGTTCATTGTCGGCACCTTGTAGTTTATATGGTCCTTGGTTTCCTTCAACAATTGCTAGTCGTTGTCTATGGAATTTACCTCCACTTATGGAATAAGATCCGTCAATAGAAACATTTCCTATTTCATCATAAACTGAACCATTACTGTACTTTAATCCCTTTAATTTTTTAGCATAATTAATGAAGTATGAGGAGGGACGTTCTAATCTGAAATCACCAGCAACCAGTGCCTGCTTTTCTTTTTGAAGTTCGATGAAAACTTGATCGAACTCCTGTAATTGTTGAGTTGTTCCTTCGGCTTGGATAGGAATGTTAGCATCTGAAATCACAGCCCGTAAATCAATGTTGTCCCCTATCTTTCCGCCAAGCTGCATGTTGAAAGTCGAATTCAGTACTAATGATTGACTATTTCCAGCAGTCAAGCCCCGACCGAATGATCCGCTGTAATTCAAACCTTCTGGTAATAATGAGGTGTTCGTATTATTCTTCGGTATTTCGAGAGCGATGTAACTCACTTCATTATCAATACCTTCTATGAAGCTGCGGCGTAGAGTGTCACCCACTATTTCAGCATATTTCCGATACAAGAAATATAGAGTGTCACCTTTTGAAACATCTTTTTTGTTCCATGACACTACCGACTTCTCCTCATCGTAGCTAAATGAAAGCTCACTTTTATTATCAAACGTATTTTTAAATAGTTGAGTTTCGTGCCACAAGATAAGCGGAATATCGATTGTAATTTCTGCTGCATTATAGATCTTATCTGTCACCTTAAATTCTAGATTGCCAGACAGTTGTGTGCTGTCGATCTGAGCTTGAATTTGACAAGTCAACAAGCAAGTAAGTGAGAGCAATAAATATTGAAAATGATTAATCAACAGTATTTTATTATTTGGGCTTCCGCCCAAAATTAAACCGAATCTAGCTCTTGAATGGTATAAAAGTTCTTTTCGACAACGATCATAAAGGCTAAGGTATTTTGTTAACGACCAATTGTATCTGAAGAGTATCACTTTTCTTACAAAAAATCTTTGCTAATCGATAATTGATATTTTATTCTTTACCATGATTACTTTTTTTAATAAAACATATAGATTTTTTGTCATAATATTGAGCTTAATTATATATGTAATAGGCTATTCAACAATTTCTTATAAATTATCAAGAAACTATATGATTTCAAAGGCGCCCGTTTAACAAATCCTTAGGTCTTTTTGCTTTTCAATACCCACACTTTACTGTATCTTTGCAGTGGCTTATGCGGAAAAGTTATACTATCATACTAAATGTAAGGTTTTTGTCTGTGACAATCTTTACTTTGATTTCTTTAGTCTTACAAGGACAAGAGAACAGATCTTTTGGTGGAGAAGGTAATAATATAGACAATATTACTTGGGGGGCTTCACATTCTCAATTGATTAGAGTTACAACTCCAGCGTATGAAGATGGTATTTCTAGCCCTGCTTCCCCTAATAGGCTAAATCCACGAGAAATCTCAAATTTACTTTTTGATCAACAAGATCAGCTAAATGACAAGTTAAGCCTCAGTGATTTTGTTTGGGTTTTTGGGCAATTTATTGACCATGATATTTCACATGTAGAGAATTTCGAAGCTTCTACTAATCCGGATGAAGCTTATAATATCATTCCACCATTAGGCGATCCTGTCTTTTCATCCGGAGACATAATTCCTATGATGAGATCTCTTGCAACAGAGGGAACTGGAACCGGACCTAATAATGTGCGAGAGCACGATAATGCTATTTCAGCTTTTATTGACGGAAGTGCAATTTACGGATCTACCAAGGAGCGAGCAGATTGGTTGCGTACTTTTCAAGATGGAAAACTAAAAACTAGTCAAGGCGACAATCTGCCATGGAACACTACAACTGGGGAATTTAATGCACCAGCTGCTTCGAATGTGCCTTTCATGGAGTCAAGTGGTCTTCTATCTAAATTTTACGTAGCTGGAGATGTGAGAGCTAATGAGAATCCGTTGTTACTTGCAATGCATACTATTTTTGTTCGTGAGCACAACAAGGTATGTGACGAATTAATTGCTGATTCACCTGCATTACAAGATGAAGAAATATACCAACTTGCACGAAAAATTGTAGGTGGGAAACTGCAAGCAATTGTATATAATGAGTGGTTACCAGCAATGAATATTAAGATTCCATCTTACAATGGTTATTCAAGCCAAGTAAATCCTGGAGTTACTAATGTATTCTCTGCAGCAGCTTTTAGAATGGGCCATACGCTTATCAATAGCAATATCATTAGAATGCGAAATAATGGAGATCTGATTTCTAAAGGTAATATTGCACTAAAAGATGCTTTTTTTAATCCCTTAGCCATAGACTTGGCCGGTGGAATAGAGCCATATATAAAAGGTATGGGCACCCAAATCCAGCAAGATTTTGATTGTAAAATCGTAGGTGATGTAAGGAACTTCTTATTCGGTGCACCAGGGCAAGGAGGTTTAGATCTTGCGGCAATAAACATTAATAGAGGAAGAGAAAGAGGTTTGCCTGACTATAACACAGTCCGAGAGAATTTCGGATTACCTAATTTAGATAACTTCACTGAACTTTGTGATGATCCTGAAGTGGCAGTGCTACTGGAAGAGATATATCAAGACATTGATGATGTTGATCCTTGGGTGGGTATGTTAGCTGAAATTCATTTAGAGAATTCTTTATTTGGAGAGTTGGTAATGACCATTATGGAAAAACAATTTAGATCGCTAAGAGATGGTGATAGATTCTTTTACCTTAATGACGATGCCTTAAACAATGAGTGGAAAGAACTTATTCACAATACTACTTTGCACAATATTGTAATGCGTAACACTTCTATCGATCTGATGCAGACTGAGGTTTTTAAAGCAATGAATCATCAAGACATCCCGAATGGTCCAGAAATTTCAGAAGTAGACCTAACTGTGGCAATATTCCCTAATCCTGTGACTGATCATTTTTATTTGAAAGCGTACAGTGACGCTGATAAGCAAGCGACAGTAAACATTTACAGTAATGCAGGCCTAGCTGTCTATACGCAGCTAGTTGAGCTTGAGAAAGGTGAAAATACTATTTTAATCGATCTAGATGAGTTACTTGAAACAGGTATATATAATGTGCAGTTAATCAGTAACGACGCATTTTCAATTAGTCGCTTCTACAAGGAATAATATTTATCCTTTTTTGTAATCGGCGTGTTTCCATCTTCTATGCGACCATAGCCAATCCTCTGGTTTGTTTCTTATCGTTTTTTCTAGCCTTTTCATGAATTCCTGAGTATTTTCTCCATATGGTTTTAGCTCATCTTTAGGGCTCGAGATCCAGTCAAGTTCTATCTCATAATAACCCCTTTTTATCCTAGTGATTTCGCAAAAGACAACAGGTAATTTGTGCCTAGCTACGTATTTTTCTACTCCATGTAAGCATGGTGTGTTTATTCCAAGAAAATCAAACCATAAAGCGAGTTCAGGCTTGGTTGGAGACTGGTCTGCTGCTAGTAGAAATAGACTACTCTTATCACAATATTCGGCAAAAATTGAGCTAGTGTCATTAATGTCAGCTAAGATCGTACCACTTTTAGCCCGTTTTCTTATTACGTATTTGTTAATGTGGTGATTGGCTAAAGGCTTGAAGAACCCAATGATGGTATGCTGGACGAAGAAATTGGGTGAGAAGGCGCCCCATTCCCAGTTTCCGTAATGTCCGGTTACTAGGATGACTGATTGTTTATTTTTATAGGCTTCCGCCAAAAGCTCACCATTTAAGCATTTGTGCCGTTTCATGATTTCTTGCTTATTTATAGAAAACCCTTTAAAACCTTCCAATATAATATCCGATAAATTTAAGTATATCTTGCGTATTAGTTCTTTTTTCTCAGAGGGTTTGATTTCTGGGAAAACTCTATCAAGGTTATCTTCAATTGTTGAAAGTCGGTACCTAACTACCTTTCTCAGCAGAAAAGCCACCATGTTACTTATTCTATAAAATAATGGAAATGGAGTTAAGTAGAAAAAGAAGACGGCAAACCTAAAAATTAAGTAATTGATAAATTTCATATTCCAAAGCTATATGATTTTTACTTTCGGTCTGCAAAACTTATTTTTTTTGTGTATTTTGTTGCTTTATCCCTACATGTATTAGGTTTTCTT
>CALBVQ010000061.1 GCA_937969485.1 uncultured Saprospiraceae bacterium
AGCGTCCAGCTCTTTTGATGCTCACCGTGATGGTGACCACGCCTGCGCTTCAAAAGATCTGTTAAGCTCCCATTCTCTTTGCATTTTAAGCCCTCATGACGAAAACCTAATGCATAATTCGGGTTTAATAATTCTTGAAAACAAAGTGAAACCTTAAAACAGAATTGGTATTAGAATTGAACCTCAAGTTTTCTTAGTACTCAGCGTATTTTATTTATCTACTATTTCTCTTTATTGAAAAATCCTTGAGCTTTTAGAGATGTTTCTTTTGCAAGCTGAGTAATATCTGGAGCAATATTTAGATATAGGATTGTTGTAAGATAGATCAATGAAAAGATACTTCCTTTTAATAAGATATTTAAGAAGGGGTTTTCTGCTGATGGCACATAGAAGGCTATCCCGTAGGCAATGGCACCTATCACAATTGATTTGAAAGTATTGATCGAAAACGGGTGCATACCCATCTTTACATAAATAAAAATGAGCTTTACGGCGTTGTAAACACACATTGCTACGAATGTGGCAATCGCAGCTCCTATCACGTCATACTTTCCTATAAGGATATAATTACTAACTACATTCATAACTCCTAGAAGGACTATAAATATAAGGTTGTACTTGTAGAATTTTGAAAAGATGATGATCTGAGAATTAACACTTGTGATCATATCTACTAGCTTCGCTAACCCCAAGAAAAAGAAGATGTATTTCACTTCAGCTAATGAGTTGGTGTTGGTAGATAGATCCAATAAACTATCTAGACACAACCAAACACCTAGAAATAGAAATACGCCGAGAGTAATCAGATTAAGCGAGGATTTCTTGTAAATATTATTGATTTCAGAGACATTGTTCTTTTCCCAAGATTCAGAAATAATAGGAGAGGCAATTTGAATGATTGACTTATTGGGAATATCAATCGTACTCGCAAGAGTAAATAGAATTCCGTATGTTCCATTCATTGAAAAGCCAAGCATCATAGCTACCATTACCATGTCTATTCGAAAAGCAAGCGTATTTCCTATCACATTCAAGCTAGAATAGCTTAAATAAGTGCGTAGTTCTTTTTTTAACGGAGGAGTGATAAACTTTCTAGAAAAAGGCTTGAGATTGAAATAACCTAAGTAGGCAGTGTATGCAATAAGAGCCACAGCTACGAACAGAAAGAATGACACAATGCATGTTGAGAAGCTTTGAGAATCTATATATTCAAGATAATGCAGGAAGACTACAGCAGGCAAGAATATCTTGTATAGAAAGTTTTGGAAGAATGACGGAACTACAATTTCTCTATAGTTATTTAAGAAAAAAGTAAATATATAAATGATTAGTAAAGAGAAAAGTAGAAGTAGAATGAACACGTAATTGTCTGGTAGACTTCCAGCTCCTAGATTTAGTCTTGCTAGAATCTCGAAGAATTGATCCTTAAAGAAAAGAAAAAGTACTAGAAACAATAAATAACCAGAAATCCCAATGCTTAATATAAGGGAAAGGAAACCATTATTATGATTACTGTCGTTTGTTTTAAATCTGGGGAAAAACTTAATAACTGCAGATGTTATCCCAAAACTTGCAAATGGTAAAAGGAAAAAAGCCGTGTTATATAGGAAAGCTGCTAAACCATAAGCTGCCCTATCTAGAGGATAGATAAGCAGTGCACTGAGAGAGCCTATGATCACCCCTGCATAACTCAAGATGGTATTCTTGATACCTTGACTTTTTATTATTCCCATTTACTCACACATCTGTATTCTAAATCCTTTGTTCATTTATTCTCACTGGAGATCGGTGCTGTAGGTATTTACTTCTTCCAAAAATGGTAAAAATATTCCTGACTTTCTTTTTCATAACCACAGCGCTCGTAGAGTTTGCAAGCTGGAATATTTAGTTCTTGAGTAACAACTTGGATATTATGATATCCATTGTCAATAAACCAATTCTCTGCTTCACTCATTAACGCCCTAGCAATTCCTTTGCCCCTGAATTTCTCATCAACCGCAATTATACCTATATCTGCTCGATTATTCTTTTCTCCTAAAGTTACGAAACCTGCCAACTCATCCTGTTTGTAGTAAACTAGCACTTCTTTGGCAATCTTTTTGTTTACCGAATTTATGATCCATAATTTGTAGAGCTCTTCAAACGTGCTAGTTGAAATTTTTTCATCAACATTAAATCGAGAGTAGATACCACTCTGAATTGCTAGATCAAAAAGTTTTTCTTCCGGGTAACTCTTTTTATAGGGTTGAATGTTACTATTGGGAAGTACTTTTTCAGCTAGTGGTTTGCTATAAGTAGTTTTTCTATCGATAAGATTAATGTCAAAGAATCCGGAGATTGCTGTCGGTAATGCTAATTTGATTATAGATCGGTAATAACATAAGGTGATTTCTTCTTTGAATATTTCATGTATAAAAGATGCCAACTCTTTATCATTTTGAGGCAAGTCATTAATTTGGCAAACCTTAAATTGAAATAACTCTGAATCCCAACTTAAGATTTCAAATTGTTTATTCATTTTATTTAGCTACTTGTAACAGAATGTGAATTTTGACAATTGCTGGATACCCAGTCTTTGTTGCAGCTAAGCTATATTAATTAATCGGAAAATTCAATAATTTGGTAGATTAAGCCTAAGATTTAGGACTTTGGTGAAAGCGAAAATGACTTCTGATAGTGAAAAATTGAAGTAGCTAGTAGACAGTTACATAACTAATGGTATTTTTGTAGGGTTATTGAAATCTGTAAATTTGTCGTATGTCAAATCAAGAAAAAGTGGAAGTTATTGATAATTCATCTACTTTCAATTTTAAAGAAGAGATTCCTTTTAATAAACCATACATAATTGGAAAGGAGTTAGAATATATAGAAGACGCAGTTAAATCAGGAAAACTATCTGGAAATGGAAAGTATTCCAAATTTTGCCATGAGTTTTTTAAAAAGAGGTATGGTTTTAAAGAATGTCTTTTGACCAATTCTTGCACAGATGCTCTAGAAATGGCTGCTATCTTGTTAAATATCGAGAATGGTGACGAAGTGATCATGCCAAGTTACACCTTTGTTTCAACAGCGAATGCCTTTGAACTGAGGGGGGCAAGGATCATATTTGCAGATAGCCAGCCTGACAACCCAAACGTTGATGTTCAGAGTATTGAAGCGTTGATCAGCCCTAAAACTAAAGCAATAGTTGTTGTGCATTATGCAGGTGTCGCTTGTCAAATGGATGAAATCATGAAGCTGGCAAATGACAATGGTATTTTCGTTGTGGAGGATGCCGCTCAAGGAATTGAATCATATTACAAGGGACGTGCATTGGGAAGTATCGGCCATCTGGCAGCCTTTTCTTTTCATGAAACGAAAAATATTATTTCGGGTGAAGGTGGATTGTTAACCGTTAATGATGATCGATTTATTGCTCGTGCTGAAATAATTTGGGAGAAAGGAACTAATAGAAGTGCATTTTTTAGAGGGGAGGTAGCAAAGTACAATTGGGTAGATATAGGATCATCTTATCTACCTTCTGAAGTTACTGCCGCGTTTTTATTTGCTCAGTTAGAGAATGTTGAGACTATTCAAGAAAAGAGGAAGAGCTTATGGAACAATTACCACCAGGGTTTTCAAAAGATAGAATCGCAAGGCCTAGTCAAACTTCCAACAATCCCAGATTTTGCCACTAATAACGCGCATATGTTTTATTTGCTTTGTGATAACTTAGAAGAGAGAACACTTTTGATAAAGCACTTACGCTCCTATAACATCAGAGCAGTTTTTCATTACTTGTCTTTACATAAAAGCCCTTATTTTCTTAAAGAAAATGATGAGAAGGATCTACCAATGTCAGATCTCTATGAAAATACTTTATTAAGATTGCCTTTTTTCTATGAATTAAGTGATTTGCATCAAAATTATATCATTGAGAAGATCAACGATTTTTACATCAACAAGTAGAGAGTAAAACTATTAATGAATCATAAACCGGTTTTACATTTGGTATTTGATGACAAGTTCATCGATCGTGCAGTTTTTCAATTTGAAAAGGCATTGCCAGGTCAACATAATTACCTCCTTGATATCCCTAGCAGCGACTATCAAATCAAGTACGTGAAACAACACATTGATAGGGTTAGCGTCGCAGTAAGGGGCTCTAAAGATTACTTGAGTAAGATAAAAGAGGCTGGGGCAGAGGTTATTATTCTGCATTCATTGAGCTATTACTATGCACATATAGTCAATACGCTGCTCAGAGACAAAAAAGTCATTTGGATCTTTTGGGGCGGAGAGGTTTATGATTATTTGAAAGAGTTTAGAAACAATAATTTTAAGAGAAAGACTCGTGGTTTAGCATCGAGATACCTATTGCACAAGAATTTGAGAAATTGGTTGAGACCATTGTTTTTCAAGCTTAAAAATCCAACTACGGTCTGGAATTTCTCTAAATATCAGGCTATTTCTAAAATTGATGGTCTAGCATTAGCTCATGAGGATGAATTTAAGACGCTAAGTAACACATTGAATTTTTCTGCCCAATTGCATTGGTTTACCTATTATTCGATTGAGCATCTCATTTCTGATGAAGTTCAAAACACTAGTGTGAATGGAGATAATATCCTGATAGGTAATTCTGCCACACCAAGTAATAACCACCTAGATATCTTGTTTCGAATTAAAGAAGAAATTTCTATTGATAAGCGCAAACTAATACTACCATTGAGTTATGGGGAAAATTGGTACAGAAAAAAAATACAAGGTACCGGTGAGTCGTTATTCCCAGATAATCTGCAGGTTCTAGCTGATTTTATGCCTTTATCCGAGTATAATAAGGTAGTTTTTAGTTGTAGCGTAGTAATAATGAATCATTTACGCCAACAAGCCGTGGGAAATCTAATTGTTAGTTTCTGGGTTGGTGCGCAGGTTTTTCTTGATGAAAGCAATCCGCTGTTCTTGTATTTCAAGAGACTGGGATTAATTGTCTTTTCAATCCAGAAGGATCTACAGTTAATAGCGTTGAATGAAAAAATGTCAAGAAAAGACGTACTTTCGCAAAGGAAAATCTTACTTCTTCACTACAGTGAAGCAAATGTTATTGAAAATACTAGGTTAATGCTCAGTAATTATTTGGAAAGTCACTAGTCAATGAAAGCTTCAGGATATTTACATTATAGGAATTATGGACTTGATTTGCTGTTTAAATCGCTTTCTATTTCCCACGTATACTTCAATAGAGTAGGGTTAAAGGCATTTAATCCTCAAATTGGAAAAGATGATTTAGAAAAGTACTTTGGTCAAGATATTCTGCTTTCTTCTAGTGAAAAACTATACCTACTTCCGGATTTTTTGTTTGATGATCACACCTTGCTAGGCAGAGAGATCGGAGATTCTCCGCATTATGAGTTAATGCAGAAATTGCAAAAAAGAGAATCAATTCAAGAAACTGAGTATATTAAGCGATCCAATACAGGTACAATTGATATGCGTCCTTCATACAAATTTAAAGAATCTTTTTATCGTTCTTTGTGGGAGGACCGAATGAAAGACATTGAGAACGGTGCAATAAAACCTATTCTGATTGTAAAAGTACACGGTTCGAATTATATACTAGATGGTAAACATAGAGCAGCTTTGCTAAAGTTGCTGAATCTGGACTACCCTTGCATTGTGCTGGAAAATATAGATTTAAAACTCTATTTTGCCCAACTTTGGAACAAGATTAAAGGTAAGCAGTCTGGAAGATTTAAAAAGCATACGGCATTTTATGGCCAACTATAAAGGAAATGATATAAAAATGAATAAGTTAGAAAAACTAGCAGCAGAAATTAAGAGTAACCCCATTGAAGCTAAGGCTCATATATATCACCCTATTCCATTCAAGGAGTTTGCAGATTTGACCCTCTCTTCAAGTGAAAAAGCCGTGCGTAATAAGTGGTCTAAAATTGAAGAGATAGCAAATGAATTATTCGGAGCTGATATGAAAGGTAAGAAAGTACTAGATATTGGTGCAAATGCTGGTTTCTATACTTTTAGTTTTTCTAAGAAAGGAGCTCAAGTTAGTGCCTTCGAGCCGCACCCGAGGTATAAAGACCTTGGTCTCGAAATTATCAAGGAGAAAAAGTTGGACGTGCGCTGGGAAAATAAGCCTGTACAAGTCAGTCACCCATACCTAAAGGATAGGTATGATCTTACTTTAATGTTAAGCGTTTATCAATGGATGGCCGAAGGTGGTAAAGAAATCGAATACGCAGAGTCGTGTATTAAGAAGATCTCAGAACAATCAGATTATCTAATTTTTGAATTGGGATTTAACAAAGGCAAATCTCACCTAAAGACCAATAGCCGCAACCACTACAGAGCATTAATTGAAATGCTAACTGAAAAGACAGACTACACCCATTTTAAGTTATTGGGTAAAACAAGACTTTGGAGAACTTACTCGAGATACCTTGTCCTCTGTTCTAAAAACCCTAACTACACGGATGAAGGAATCCGCAAAATGATCAGAAATTTGAAATTTTGATGGGAAGGAGTTCAATCTGTCGAAAAACGATGGAAGCTTTCCTAAATATTATTCTGAGGTAGAATAACTGACGAAAAAGAGCTCCTTAAGATAATAGTAGGTATTCCTAGGGTGGGCGAGTCCCACTGCCCTCAAAAAAAAGAGGTCAATGGGTCGGAGGATTCCGTGTTTCGGCAGTCGCCTCATCACTCACTAGCGTTCGCGACAAGCACTCCACGTTCCTCTCGCAAAATTGATGTCTAC
>CALBVQ010000062.1 GCA_937969485.1 uncultured Saprospiraceae bacterium
TTCAAAGAATGGTGAATTTTTACCAATCCAGTAGGACTTAGTCCTTTTCTAGCTTTCTGAAACGATACTTTCGATTCATTATACTTACTTGATGTAAGTTATACTGACGAATGCCCTATTACATGGCACCTTTAACTTTTCAGCAGCCTTCTAGCGATACCTTTTGCTTTCAACCAATAGTAGTTCCATTTTCTATCGTGTTTCTTAGAGTAGTGTAACTCACTTTTGTAAAACCATTGCAGTTCTTCCTTACCCATATGACTTGTCTTATTTCTATGTGCAACATGGACATGTGGATCAAGGACAATAGGATAATGCCTATGTGACCGTTTAAAAAGATCATTCTCTTCGAAGTACATGAAAAAGTCTTCGTCGAATCCGTTTAAAGAATTAAAGTGATCTAATTTTCCTGCGATAACGACTCCCACGTAATCCTGAATTTCTTTTTTGGATGAAGGGATTCCTGCTTTAAAATACCGTTCTTTTACAAAGGGAATAACCTCTGTAAATTCCTCTTTAAACAGAAGAGGGCATATAAAGTGATCGGGATAAGAAAGAATAGTTTCAACGAAAAGGTCGAAATGTCTTTCTGCGAAATATGCATCTTGATTTAAAATAATAACAAAGTCATATCCTTGCTTGGTCAATTCCTTTAACCCAATATTGACTGCCTTTGCAAATCCTAGTTTTTTTCCCTCCGTAATAATGTGATTACATCCTGAAGGAGGCTCCTCGGGGATTTCCGAGTTATCAAAAATCCACACATCTTGGTAGGGACACATCAAGCTACTAACGCATCTTTTGATGTATCTGCTACCATTATAATAAGGAATAAGAACTGCAATATTTGAAGACATCTATCAGTCCTTTGTTTCACTCTGTTTCGAAAAAAGCCACGGCAATAAACCTGGTTCTGCCCAAGCCTCATTCCATACATCATGCCCCCCTTCAGGGTATTCTGTATACTGACAATCCATGTTTCGAGCTTTAAATTCCACATGCATCTCTCTTGATAAACTTACAGGAACAACGGGGTCTTTTGCACCGTGAAACAACCATATTGGCATATGCCTATAATTAGTTACGTATCTTCTATTTCCTCCCCCACAGATAGACACTGCGGCAGCAAAAGTGTTCGGTCTATGCCTAACCAGATCCAGTGTGCCGAAGCCTCCCATAGATAGGCCTGCAATATATATTCTACTTCTATCTACAGGATTCCTCCGAATAAAATCATCCAGCAAATCTAAAACAGCTTGTCCTGAAGGAGAAGGATCTTGTGATTCTCCAACATACCACTTGCCGTCTACTTTTTCAACTGTACCCCAGTATCCATCCTCCGGGCATTGTGGAAATATGACAAATGAGGGATAATCTTTCTGATAACTCTCTGTGGTAAAAGACGAGGCAATATGCATAAGTTGCTTCTCATTATCAGTCCCTCTTTCTCCCGCGCCATGCAGAAAAATTATTAGCGGATATCCTTCGTCCTTCTCTATCTTTTGTGGTTTTAGTAATCGATAGGGTAGTTTATAATCTGATTTACTCGTAAAACTTTCCTTGGAAAATTGAATCTTTTCTGGTGTCGACTCTCCACATAATGTCATGAATATAGCAACACAAGACAGAAAAACATATTTCATAAAATAGGATTTGGAACGAAGATAATTAACTTTTAACAATCAACCTTATCCATTATAATTTTACCTTTATCATCTTTGCCCTGTCCACTACACAGTGGACAGTCACACTTATACCTAAATTTGGTATACATAATTATCGAGCAGTTAAACCTTTAAAATAATGGAGAAGACGAAAATCAGACTAGGTGGAGTTCCCGAACACTTCAATCTCCCTATACATCTAGCGAAAGAAAAAGGTCTATTTGAAAATAGAGGAATTGATTTCTCGTGGACTACCTTCGATGGTGGAACTGGCCAGATGACTGCTGCTTTACGTAATAACGAGATAGATGCTTGTATCTTGCTAACCGAAGGTATTATCAAAGATATAGCGAATGGGAATCCTTCCAAAATAGTTAGTGTATATGTCAATAGTCCTCTTACATGGGGCATTCACACAGGAGTTGATAATACGCTAAAAACTCATTCCGATATTTATAGTAAGAAGTACGCAATCAGTCGTTTTGGGAGTGGATCGCATCTTATGCCCATTGTAGATGCTACGAGTCAGAACGAGTCACTAGAAAAGGACCAGTTTGTAGTAATAAACAATTTGGGTGGAGCTTTGGAATCCTTGGGAAGTGGAGATACTGATGTATTTTATTGGGAAAAATTTACGACTAAGCCATATGTAGATCAAGGAAAACTACGACGAATAGGTGAATACACTCCGCCTTGGCCTTGTTTTGTAGTAGCAGTAAGGAATGAGGTACTGGAAAAAAGTCCAGAAGCTGTTATCCGCATGCTCCGAATTATCCACGACGAATGCGATCAATTCATGTACAATGAAAATGCCATAGATCTCGTAAGCGAGCGATATGGAATTACAAAGAAAGACACTGAACGGTGGTTCAACTCGACAGAGTGGGCGATTCATGGATGGGTTTCCGACAAGATGCTCAAGAATGTAGTTTTCAACTTGACCGTAGCAGGTATTCTTGACCGAGACCAACAGATACCAGAGCTTGTTTGGAAACGGTGATGATCTCCCTGTTAGAGCCTCGTCATTATTTCCCGCATCTTGCACTGTTAATGCTACGTTTTATCGATTAACCCGAAATACACACTACGCTCTCATCACGAAAATCTAATGCATCATTCGGGTTTGCAACCAAATTGGTAGTAGCGACTGAACGATATTCCACAATATCAGAGAAATTCCATTAGGCTTCAGGGAATTCCATCGCTCTTTTATCAGTAGTTAGCTTCAACCGTTCAGTGGTTAAAACTTTAAAAATATCACAGAAATAAAAACAGAAAATACTATTTTACAACTCTATATTGATGCTTATACCAATTCTGTTTTAGAATTTCGCATGTTTCAAGTTTATAAAAGGAATTACTTCGTTAGAAATACTCATGATAGCTAAGGCTATCCTTGCGTTTTCTGCCTTGTACTTGATTTAATAATTCTTGAAAATAAAGTGAACCCTTAAAACAGAATTGGTATTACTGCATAAGCAGAAAGGCAGTAAACGATGGATAAAGAATCTAAAAATTCAAAGTAAGAGTTAAAGATTTTTTAAAACCTAACAAAACAAATCCGTGAGACAAACTGTAAATACTAAAAGTCACGTCTATATCGCTAAATCTAGACACAGAGTAAATTAAGAATTATGGGAAGTTTTATTATCAGAGGCTTTATGCCAAAAAAGGGGGTGTTATTTTTCATTACAATCTTTTCAGTCCAGCTAGTGTCCGCTCAATATTTCGGTCAAAATAAACCGCGATACGAAAGCTTCGACTTCAAAATCCAAAGCAGCAAGCATTTCGATGTGTATCACTATCTAGATAACGATGAAGTTCTTGATGACATCACAGAGAAGTCAGAGCAGTGGTATGCAATGCATCAAGCTGTGCTTCGGGACACCTTCACTTCTAGAAATCCTCTTGTGCTTTATAACAATCATCCTGACTTTCAGCAGACCAACACGATCCAAGGAGAAATAGGAGTAGGAACTGGTGGAGTTACAGAGGCTTTCAAAAATAGAGTGGTGTTCCCTTTAACATTCACTAACGAGCAAACCAATCACGTTCTTGGGCACGAAATGGTGCATGCTTTTCAATACCATATGATATTGAATGGCGATTCTACCAGTTTGCAAAATCTAGCGAATTTACCCTTGTGGATGGTTGAAGGATTAGCAGAATATATGTCAAAAGGAAAGGAAGATCCTTTCACCGCCATGTGGATGAGATCTAGTGTGGCAAACGATGACCTTCCTACTTTCCGAGATTTACAAAATCCCAAGTACTTTCCATATCGATATGGGCAAGTATTTTGGGCCTATGTAGCATCGATATGGGGAGACGAAGTCATCCAGCCCTTGTTCATTAATACAGCAAAATATGGACTTCCCGTCGCATTACAAACGACGTTGGGTGTGACCGACAAGCAATTTGAAAAGATGTGGATTGAAGCATTGGAATCACATTTTAAGCCAATTATTGCTGGTAAGCGCAAATCGGTAGGAAAATCACTTTTGAACGAAGATAATAGTGGCGAGATGAATGTTTCCCCGTCACTGAGCCCCAATGGAAAATATATCGCATACTGGAGTGAGAAGGACATCTTAGGCACTAATCTATTTTTGGCGGAAGCCAACAGCGGAAAGATAATACGCAAAATCACCAGCGACTCAGGAGATGGCCACCTGGACGCCATAAATTTTTTAGAAGCAGCAGGAACATGGTCAAGCGACAGTAAAAAATTCGCCTTTGTGGGAGTGAAAAAAGGTAGAAACGTAATAGTGATAAAAGACGTAAAATCAGGTAAAACCCTTGAGCAGATTTCTATAAAAAATATCCCTGCGTTTACTCATTTAGCTTGGAATCCTGGTAATAAGAATATCGTTTTCACTGGTTTGGTAAACGGTCAGGTAGATCTATATGAAATAAATCTGAAGAACAAGAAAGTTAAACAACTGACCAATAATTCAGCCTCCGAAATCATGGCCAACTTTAATGAAGATGGCACGCTAATGACTTATGCAACTGATTTCAATGCGGTGAATTTCGGCAGAAAATACGGACACTATTCCTTTGATATAGCAGTGATGGACATGGAAAGGGAAACAGTAGAACTACTAGATTTTTTCCCTGGGGCTGACAATTTGAACCCTAATTTTGATCACGAAGGGAATATCCTGTTTTTATCGAACAGGGATGGATTTAGGAATGTGTACAAATATTTTCCTAGAACTGATGAACTCGAGCAACTAACGGACCTTATGACAGGAGTTTCAGGGATTACAGATCTTGCTCCAGCCTTGACTGTTTCAACTAGAAGAGATCGGATGATTTTCAGTACGTTCAACAATTTTAGATACACGATTCATAAAACGAAATACGAGTCTCTTGATCCGTTTGATGTAGACAGAAATGCAGTAGATTTTTCAGCGGGAACACTTGTTCCTGAAGGTAACGCGAATGTGAATGATGCGGTTAACGCAAACTTGAGAAATCAAGACGCAATTCTTGCTTCCTTCGATGGGATAGAAACGATAGACAAAAAATATAAACCCAAGTTCAACCTTGATTTTATTGGTGGGGGAGCTGGTGTAGGGGTAAATAATGGGACGTTCGGTTCTTTCACGGGTTTGGCCGGCGGAGTCCAGCTTCTTTTTAGCGATCAGCTAGGAAATAATCAGATTTTTTCAAATTTAGCTGTGAATGGAGAGATTTTCGACGCTGGTGGGCAAATCTCTTACTTGAATAGAAAAAATAAGGTCGCCTATGGAATAGGGATAGGACATATTCCCCTTCAAACAGGATTTGCGGAGGCACCAGAAAACGTTGTGTTAGATCTAGGAAATGGCCAGGTGGTCAATGGAATAAAACAAGATCTAAATATTATCAGAGTGTTTAATGAAACAGTTAATCTATTTGCCCATTTTCCGTTCTCGAGATATTTAAGAGCAGAAGCAGGCATCACTGGAGGATTCCAATCGTTTCGCTGGGATGAATATGAGAACTTGTACTTTGTCAATCAATTCAACCAATTACAATTGCTAGAAAGAAATAGGGAAAGACTCGAAACTCCGGATGAGATTCAGTTCAATCAATTTTATACGGTAGAGAGAGGCTTCCAAAGTTCAATTAATGTTGCTTTGGTAGGAGATAATAGTGTATTCGGAATGACCTCTCCATTGAAAGGTCATAGATTCAGAATAAGTGCGGAACAGCATTTTGGGATAAATAGGTATTCCGGGTTTCTCGCGGATGGAAGGAAGTACTTTTGGCTCAAGCCAATTTCCCTTGCTTTTCGTGCTATGAATTTTACTAGAATAGATCAAGCGGATGACAACAATGTATTCCCCTTTTACATCGGTCAACAAGGATGGGTAAGAGGTTACGGATCGGCATTCACAAATATTCAGAATGTTGCATTAAGACTTGAGCAGAGAAACATAAATTTCGGTCAGGTAATAGGATCGAATATGGCCTTGTTCAGTTCGGAAGTTCGACTCCCGTTTACTGGGCCGCGGCGTCTAGCATTGATCCCATCTAAGTTTTTGATGAGTGATCTCTTGCTATTTTTCGATACGGGTGTTGCGTATAATGCACTTAGCGACTTTAGTGCGGCGACTACTCCATATGTAACTATTAGCACTGGAATAGGAGCGAGAGTTAATTTGTTTGGTGCAATAATCGTGGAACCTTACTATGCTTATTTACCAAAAGAAGAACAATTTACCTTTGGGTTTAATTTAGTACCTGGATGGTAAGTAGAAAACTATGAATAAAGAGAATTTTTTGTTGGCTTTACGCCAAAAGTTAGGGGAAGAATTACCAGGTTATCAAGCTCAAAAGCTAATGGAACCTCCGCTCAGGCAGACCTTTGCTCTAGATTCCAGTGCAGCAAAGAAAGCAGCGACGATATTGATTCTATATTATGAGACAGAATGGAAGTTCATTCTCATCCAAAGATCTAGTCATCCGCTGGATAAACACAAAGGACAAATCAGTTTTCCTGGTGGAAGTATTGAGAAAGACGAAACATCAGATTTGGCTGCAATTAGAGAAGCAAATGAAGAGATAGGGGTAAAGCCGAGCGATCTTGAATTAATCGGAAAGATATCTGACCTATTCATTCCGGTTAGCAATTTCATAGTTAATCCATATGTTGCATTTGGAAAGATCGAACTTGATAGGTTGCGTCTGCAAGAAGCAGAGGTTGAACGAATTATTTCAATAAGGCTTTCCGACTTATTAAATGACGATCTCGTTGAATATCATTCTATGAAAATGGTCAATGGGATGGTGTTGGATAAGGTTCCAGTCTTTCATATTAATGGAAACATTATCTGGGGAGCTACAGCAATGATGTTAAGCGAGTTCAAGTTTATTGTAAAAGAGATGCTAGCAAGTTGATATCAATAAACAATAAGAACATAATATATTACAAGAGCAAGGGTTTTTATCGATGAGATAAAAACCCTTGGCAATCTGTTCTTCTTAGTACTGCCATTGCTGGCAAACTGTTATGTAGCTGGGAGCTACTTACTCTCTTATCACCTTCTTGGCATCATCTTGCCAACCCATAAGTCTATCTTTGAATTGCTTATGAATCTGGGGTCTCTTAACTTTCATTGTAGGAGTCAACGTATCATTATCAATTGAAAATGGTTCCTTCGTAATAATAATTGTAGATATTTTCTTGTAACCAGAAAGCTCATTATTCGCATCCTTAAGAACTTGCTCAAGGGTTTGCTCTATTTTAGCATTGTCTTCCTTTTCAGCAGCTTCGGATAAAGAAACCATCAGTACAGGTTGGGATAATCCTAGACCCAACACACACATCTGCTCAATTTCTGCGCAAGCTCCGAATTTGTCTTCGATTTCTGCCGGAATAATAAACTCTCCTTTTTCTGTCTTAAATGTGTCTTTTACTCTACCAGTGATATACAAAAACCCGTCATTATCAAGCCTTCCTTGATCACCAGTATGCAACCACCCATCTCTTATCGTTTCAGCAGTTTTCTCAGGATCTTTGTAATACCCTTTCATTACATAATTAGATTTCACGAGGATCTCATCTGTACCTTCAGCGATTCTTATTTCACATCCATCGTGTGCTTGCCCTACACTTCCCGGCTTATTTTCATGGGCAAAAAGGAAAGTTGAACCGGCACAATTTTCTGTTTGACCATACCCCTCCGTTATTCCTAGTCCCAAACTAGCAAACCAATCCTTAGTGGACTGCGCAATTGGTGCAGCTCCTACGGTAATACTTTTACATTCCTTCAAGCCAAGATTAGTAGCAATCTTCTTTTTGATAATATTTTTTACGATTGGAATCTTTAGAAGTGTATTTAATTTCTTCTGAGGTAATTTCTCCAATACTGCTGCTCTAAATTTATTGTAGATCCTAGGAACAGCGAAGAACAAGGTTGGCTGCACGCTCTGAGCATTCGCTGCAAATCTATCGATGGACTCAGTAAATGAGATAGATCCAGAATACCGTAAACACATAACTTCTACAATTGCACGCTCAGCGATGTGATTCAATGGTAAGAAAGAGAACATTCTGTTATTTCCATTTTTATCAATTGATAATGGATTTTTAACAGCAAATGCTTCATTAATTAACGAATTAATAATTTTATATGTATGCATTACACCCTTTGGGGTACCAGTTGTTCCTGAGGTAAAGATGATTGTCCATAAATCTTCCATTTTGGGCACATAGTTTTCCATTAATGGCTCATTTTCTGCCATGATTTCTTCCCATGCCTTACCTCTGTCAATAATAGAGTTTCCTTGATAATCAGGAAATTTAATCACTGGCATATCAGCAGGTATTCCACCTTTCATTTTATCCCAAGTTTCAATTTTACCTACAATCAAGACATCGACATCTCCTAGCTTAAGAACCTCCGCTATTTGATCATCAATTAATGTAGGAAAAAATGGAACTGAAATATGACCTGCCATCATAATGGCAAGATCGGAAATGATCCACTCTCTACAATTTTTCGAAATAAGACCAATATGGCTTTTGGGCTTTAAGCCCAAAGAAGAAAAATACGTAGCAAGCTTTCTAGCCATAATGCCCGCTTCTCCCCATGTGAACTCCTCCCATCTTTCACCAAAAGGCTGACGGAGAAAAGTTTTTTCAGGGTGTTTTTTCTCGTAGTGGTAAAAATATTCTATCAGGGTCGAATCTTTCATATCAAAAAAAGTAAATGGGTTGATAATAATGAGCGCGTAAGATAGAAATTTTTCTGCGGATTTCTCAATGATAGAGAGAGATTCGTCGGCAATGGAAAATCATCGCAGAATAAAAATTTGATTCTTAATTCTACCCGAAATAAAATCTTATAGAATCATAAATGTAAACTCTCTTAGCTATGATGAGGACAAGAAGAACTAGAGCAATCGCTATCACGAAAATACGACCATTTCGATCGTATATCTTTTTTTTCTCTCTTCTACTTGTATACTTTTTTCCTGTGTAAGACATAGATGCAAAGTTACATATCTTTTAATCTTTCCCAGTAATTCTGATCCTCTGTTTCTTCAATTAGCTGAAGATAGTTAATATACCTCAATTCACTAATGTTACCGTCTTCTATAGCTTGCTTTACTGCGCATTTCGGTTCATCTCGATGAGTACAGTCAGAAAACTTGCACTTGTGTGAATATTCGAATAACTCTTTGAAATTATGAACGATGTCTTTCGGCGTATAGTGATTAAAGGAAAGGGACTTCATTCCTGGTGTGTCTATAATATGAGTCGCTTCATTCAATTGGTACATTTCTGCGAAGGTCGTGGTATGTTGACCCTTTCCAGAGGAATTAGACAATTCATCAGTCATTGCAATTTCCTTGTTCAAGATGTTATTTATGATCGTAGATTTACCTACACCCGACTGCCCGCAAACTAATGTTGTTTTCCCTTGTAAATCCTTAAGGAGTAAATCTATATTCTCTCCAGTCTCTGCCGACAAAGCGTACGTCTTGTAACCAATATCTGTATACATTTTGTCTAAAAAAGCGAGCATATTATTTTCCCTTTCTCCGTGAAGGTCCATTTTATTGAAAAC
>CALBVQ010000063.1 GCA_937969485.1 uncultured Saprospiraceae bacterium
ATAGAAAATCCTCACGCTCTTCGAGCACGAGGATTCTATTTTTTTTATAATTATTTCTTAAAATTTAGGACAGTATACCCCTCTATTCTCTGGTCCACAAATATCATATCCTAATGAAAATTCAAATGCCCCTACTCCAAAATTCGCTTGATTGAATCCTGAGATCGTAAGATCGTAGGAAAATCCTAAATTAAAGTGCTCATAATTAAATCTTGTAGATAAAATTAGTGCATCACTGTGTAAATTTTCTTCGTTGTTAGTTCCTATTCTATACCATCCACCCATCTGGAAAGACTGGTTACTCAATCTACTATTTCCTAAATTAAACCGTACACTTGTACCAAAGTTAAATTCTCTGTGTGGCCCTTGTGCCATAAACACGAAACCTGGTAAAAATGACATCTTTGGAGTAGAACTGAACTGTCCACCTGCATGAAAAGTCAATTTAGTGTACAATGGATCAAATACATCTTCTCTAAATGATTGATTTGCTTGATTCAAGTGAGCCATTGCTGCACCAGCGTAGAAGTTATTGTATTGATCAAATACTGAAAACCATAATAGTCCTGCTGAAACGTCTGGATACAAGTATCCATTTTGCTCAATTGTTTCTCCTGAAGGTAATCCTTCTCCAAATCCACCATCACCATCATGCTGATTAGGGTACTTTAATGCCCCAATATCAATTCTTCTCTGAGCGAAACCGCCATCAGCACCTATTACAAGGTAATGCGCTTTCTTACGATATCCTGCCATTTTCTTACTATAAGACAATGAAAGTCTACCTTGCGTAGTTCCAAACCTTGACTCTCCAGCTACATCTCCGTAAAGAACACCACCTATTCCAAAGAAATCGGATCTTCCTACAGGTACTTTTTGATCGTAAGATGCAGAATACGTATTATAAGCTCCAGATTTTAAAGCTGTGGCCCATTGATTTCTGTAATTGACAATCATTCTTGTGTTACAATTCATCACACCCGTCATCGCTGGATTAAGATTCAACGGTGACATGTAGAATTGCGAAAAGTGTATGTCCTGCGCTGATACGAATTGTACCGACGAGAAAAACACTATAAAAACAAATAACCTTAAAATACGCTTAGTCATAATCTTCTTAGATTAAATAAATTTTTGAGTGGCTAAAGATAATCAGTGCATGCAATTAAAACTAATTTACTTGCCTTTTATTTTTACCTGTCCATATTCAAGACACATTTTTCTGCCTTACCCCCAATTAAATTGTCACATTTTTTACTAAAACTTTGCGTTTCTAGTAAAATTGCCATTATTCTTTAGCAACTACCTATCACTTTTATCAATTTCGATCGCGCCATACTCTGATATTAGTACATCATCATAGTAGTCGGCTCGTTCAAATAGATGTTCCATCATCTGTGTTGCAGACTCTTCATTTACATATGCTTCATGGATAATTAGTGATAACATTACACTATTTTCATGAACACTAAAGGATAGATAGTTTATTTCGTAATTCTGCTGCAATAAATAGCTATAAATTTTATTTATTCCTTTTTTTGGCAAAAAACAAAGCTCTGCATCTCCTGTAATCATTCCACTTTTCTTATTATAATTCACTGAAATTAGTGCACTCCCCCGACTGATTTCCCAGGAACTCGGCCCCTTTCTTGCTAGAGATGGAGAATAAGATAGTGTTTGTAACACACTTTCTATCAGGTTAGAAGGACCTTCAGGTACGTATTCTTTTATCTTTGAAGTTGGTTGAATTGCTGTTCCACAAAATGAACAGTAGTTACTCATGTCCTCTTCCTCTACAATTATGTTACTGCAAGAGTGACAGCGCAACGCAAGTTTATTGTGAACCCTTATTTTAGCGTATTCTTCTAGGTTATCTAAAAAATGTTCTACAGGGAGAGCGAATCCTATATTTGTGCCGTGTCGCATTACAAATGTATTGACACCTATTACCTCTCCTGCTTGATTTACAAGTGGTCCACCACTATTTCCAGGATTCAAGGCTGCATCATGCTGGATGTAGCTAAAGTCCTTTTTTTGTTGCAATAAGTTGGAAATGATTCCTTGTGTCGCAGTAAAATGTAAACCAAATGGATGCCCTACAGCTAATACATTTTGCCCTTGCAACAACTCTTCCTTTTGGCTTAAAGCCAAATAAGTCATTTCATGATCCTCTGGAACTTCAATAAAAGCAAGGTCTCTTTTCTTATCTACAAATAATACATCTACAAGTATTTTTTCGAAGCCACAACCCCTCACTACTACCTGTTTATTGTCCCTAATCACGTGCTCATTCGTGATAATGAGATCCCATTCTTTTAAATAGAATCCTGTTCCTGTGGAATACGGAGTTGCAATCTGCAACACCGCTCCTTTTAGATTTTCTATGATTTTCTTCATTACATCAATTGTTTTTGATAATGAATATCATAGCTTGCAATCATTTGAAGAAAACTATGTGAAAAACTTGCCAAGTCGTCGTAAACTAACTTTTCATAAGCTGGTGCAAAGTACGGATGCATCGATTTATTCTCTTCAATGATGTGAAGAATCCTATTTTCTATTACTTTTTGTACCGGTACTCCGCTTTCCATGTAGCTAGGGCTATAGCCCAAAGTATTGAAAAATTCATCTTCGTGAACTCTTATTAATAGGTGCAACATATCTAAGTCTGGCGTTGGTAGACTGTAGTGAAATAATGAAAAGCTAGCAATGTAGCCAGTAATTGCTAATACAATATGATGTTCTTTGATTGTATGATAGCTAGCCGCCTTTGGTAGTTCGGTTGCAATCAAACTCTTTAGTTCTTCATGCCCAGCAGGCTTTGTGTACTCGAAGGTATGTATGGTTTCGTAAAATTCTTGCTGTAGCTGTTCGGAAGTTCGTGATAAAATGAGCTGAAAGTTTTCTTTAATTTCCTCATTTTTTGTGGCTGACGATTTATTGTTTTTTTCAAAAAAGATTCGATGATTCTTTTCTAGTACTTCCATCACATATCCTTCGGGCTTTACCAAGTAGTCCAGCTTGTATGCGCAATGTAAAAGTAAATAGGATACACCGACATGATAGTGCTCGATATGCCCTGGCTGAACTCTTATCGACTCCAGTAGGCTGGTAATTTCATTCCTTAAATAGTCTTCTTTTTTCTGAAGTATATCTTCATCTAGGTTTATGATTTTACCTGACAAGATATTTTCTAGCTCATCGAATTCATCGACTAGTAAATCATCGTACTTATCCGCATTGGTAGCTAACTCTTTCAAAGCATGAAAGACTTTGTGAGGAGAAGCATCCATTGTGAAGCTATCAAATTTTATTACTAACTTGTTTGATTCAAGACAAAATCGACAGTATTTCAACATGTAATTCCTATCTAATAGCTTTCGATAAAGCCCTATATTCGATCCGGAAACTGTAGCTATTTCTGAGATCGCAACAAATTTTTCTGAATTACATCTGCCCATTATTTTTTTTGAGCCTTGTATTATTTCAAAGAATATCTCTCCGTTTTCTACGTCATACAATAAGTTATCTTCTAAATCATTTCGTAGATAATTCAGTAAGTACTCCAATGCTTCTAGACGCTTGTCATCTTCAAATAAGTTGATAGCCTCTCCTAGCAATGCCTGCTCTTCTTGCTCTTTAATATTAGTCGCGTGCCTTCCAAATTTCAATGGAGGACCACTATCGGACTGGGCAAGTTTACGTCTGAGGAAATTAAAAATTGACATGAAGCTATTTATGCCACTAATATATAAATCTAACCGCAGTTCCTTTCAGAAAAAATCTTCTTGATTTTCCCTGGCTCGTTCGTGATCAGGATACTCTTAATGTTCTGAAATAGGATATCATTTTTAATTTATGATTTTTAAACCGATTTCTATTTTTTATAATAATACCATTTGAACCGTATTATGCATTATGCATTATGTTTTAGTGATAGATATCTTGGTTCACATCTCGGTTTTTACTTCTGTTATAAGAATTGAACCTTATGACGGCGGTAATGTCAAGTCCTAATTTGGATAAGTTTTATCCTTTCATAATCTTCTTCGAAAATGCTCTAAAAAGCAAAGGCCACGTATCTGCTTTTCTCATTGATGTTCTTTTAACAATACCTGATGTATTCACTGCATTTATAAAACACATTATATTAATAATTTTCTTAATGTTTTAAACACTGAAGTTCAATTAGTATCTTTGTCTTATGAAAGTATGGGAGTCTTATATTAAGTCATTTAGAATGTACCTGAAGCTGGAGCGAGGACTTTCTAACCATACGATAGAAGCATATATACGTGACGTTCACAAACTTGCTGAATCAGAAGCGATTTCGTCTGAAGGTATTGCACCTACTAATGTAGAACATAAACACATTGAGAGTTTTGTTCACTTCATTTTTTCCTGTGGATTAGACCAGAAGTCGCAAGCTCGTATTCTGTCTGGCCTCCGTGCATTTTTTAAATTTCTTATTTTGGAGGATGTGATTGAAACGAATCCATTAGATAATATAGAAGGGCCAAAACTTGCTAAGAAAATCCCTAGTGTGTTAACTGTGGAAGAAATAATGTCAATCATTGCTGCGATTGATATGAGTGACGATCTAGGCCATAGAAATAGGGCTATTGTCGAAACATTGTATGCTTGCGGTCTTCGAGTAAGTGAATTAATTAATCTGAAGCTTTCTGCTTATTTTCCCGAAGCTGGAATAATTCGAGTAATTGGCAAAAACAATAAGGAGCGGCTTGTGCCTATAGGTGGAGATGCTATGAAACATGTTAATTTGTACATCTCTGAAATCCGAAAAAAAGGCCCTATCAGTGAAGGGAGTGAAGATTTTGTTTTTCTGAATAGAAGAGGAAACCCATTGACTCGTGTCATGATTTTTACAATCATCAAGAACCTTAAAACAAAAGCCGGAATCGAGAAAGCTGTCAGCCCTCACACATTCCGGCATTCCTTTGCTACACACCTTATTGAAGGTGGAGCTAATTTACGTGCTATCCAAGATATGCTGGGTCATGAATCGATCACTACAACCGAGATGTACACCCACATGGATACTAAATTTTTACGTGATACTATAATGAATTTTCATCCACGAAATACCACTAATACTTAATTATACTTGATCATATCATTCATGATATGAATGGTCTCTTTCAAGTAGATGTCCTTTTTTAGTCTGGCTATGAAATCTTCGTTTCTACCTATTCTAGATGAGTCTGATTCGATATGTGGCATGTCAACTGCTAGATTTTCTATCGCCAATCCTTCTACTTCATCCTTGCCTATCACCCTGAATTCTTTTGCCTCCTCATTTTCACTTTCTAGCTGTTCAACAAAAGAATCTAATTTCAAAGAATATACTCTATTCTCACTATTCTCCTTTAAACGTTCGGCATTTTTCAATACTAATTTGAAATTATCATCGCTTTTTACCCTGTCGTCACTCAGCTGGCGAAGCTTGTCGTAGCTTGTTACCTTATAGGCATTCTGATCATAATCAACTTTCTCTATTTCCGTCCATTCGAGTGGATAGTCGTAGTCCTTTTCTCCTCTTTTGATATATAGGTAGCTGTCAGGTAGCACGATATCCGCTTCCACACCTTTTAATTGGGTTGAAGTTCCATCAATTCTAAAAAACTTTTGGATCGTCATTTTTACATCACCAAGTGGCTTGAATTCATTAGCACCTCTCACTCTGTCTAGAGAGTAAAATCTCTGTACTGATCCTTTACCAAATGTGCTTGGGGAACCTACTATTAGTGCTCTGTTATAATCTTGTAAGGCTGCCGCCAAAATTTCGCTAGCTGATACACTAAAGTCATTTACCATGATAATCAAAGGACCGTCATACTTGACAGATGAGTCTTCATCTTCCAGAACGTAAGGCTTTCCTTTTTTAGGCTTTACCTGAACCATGGGGCCTTCTTCTACAAAAAGTCCTGCCATGTCAACTACGTCTCTTAGCGATCCGCCACCGTTATTTCTTATATCAAGAATAATCCCTTCTACATTCTGTGCCTTCAACTTATCAAGTTCTGTGGCAATATCTTTGGCGCACGATCTACCATCTTTGGCTTTAAAGTCTGCGTAAAAAGATGGTAAGTATGTGTAACCTAATTTCCTATCAACACCTTCCATTTCTAGTAGAACCGATTTTGCATTTCCTTCTTCTGTTACCACAATGTCGCGCTCTATAGTCACATCATTATATGTGCCATCCGGTTTTTTTACTGTCAAGGTTACCTTTGTTCCTTTCTTTCCTCTGATTTTAGATACAACATCGTCAAGTCGCATTCCTTCTATATTCACAGCTTCTTCCGAATCTTCTTGCTTTACTGCAGAAATAAGATCGTCAACTTCTAGTTCTTTGCCTCTCCATGCAGGCCCACCTGGAACGATCGAAACCACTTTTGTATAATCGCCATCAACCGATAATCGAGCACCAATTCCTTCTAGCTTACCCGACATCCTTATGTCAAAGTCTGCTTTGTCCTTAGGATTAAAATAATCAGAATGCGGATCATAAACATGCATGATAGCATTTACGTACGATTCAAATCTGTCAGATCGACGAATCTTACTCAATCGCTTAAACCAGTCTTCAAAATTCTCCTTCACATCTTCCTGGCTTTCTTTCAGGAGCTCTTTTTCTGTCTTAATTACAAGCTCTTCTTCCTCTTTTTTCTCCTCAGCGTCCTCATCTTCGTCTTGCTTCTTGCTTTTTTCAATCGCCTTGTTCTGCTTATCTAACTTTCTATAATACTTAGTTAAAATGTCGTATTTCAACGTCTTTCTCCAGTAATCTCTTAGCGCATCTTCATCTACTGGATAGTCGCGTTTCTCTGGATCTAGCTCTATCTCTTCTTCTTTCGAAAAGTCAAAAACTTTTTCAATCTCTTCTTCAAATATATTCTCCGCTCTATTGATTGCATTTTCAATCAATTCGTTCGACTCGTTAAAAAGTAACAGGGTGCCATTGTTCAACTCATCATCAATCTGATTTTTATAGATTGAAACTTTCCCTAACTCATCTTGTGTAAGAAATCGTTTGTTGCCATCCAGAGATTCAACAAATAAGTCATAGGCTTTA
>CALBVQ010000064.1 GCA_937969485.1 uncultured Saprospiraceae bacterium
AACTCAGATTTTGTAATTCCATAAGTTAGTCCATCAAGCAATATACCTCTGAATCTATTATTTTCATTAAATACTCCTTGATACAAATAAATATTCGACCAATTATTCGGAGATAAAAATTCTGAAGTTACATTGCTTAGTGTATTGTGGTTATTAAATTCACGACCATTAATCGAAACTGAATAAGACTCCACTGAATCGTCTGAAGGAGAAGGGGCTTTCTCTATACATATAACTGTAAATGGATCAATAAGTGTATCCAATTCAACAACTAGAAATTCTATATTGTCACCATTCTTAGCATGCCAACCAGAAACATTACTAAAATTAGCGTTCGTAAAACTTACACTACCCCTTTCAACTGATTTAAGAGAAATAATACTTAATTTAAATCCTCCATTAATATCATTATCAAAACCCATAATCATAAATTCTGGATCATCGTCAAAATGAGGCAGAGTACCGCCTAATATGGTAACCGAAGAGTTTTGTCCAAAACTTATACCTTGGGATAATGTGGCAAAATTAAATGTATTACTAGAGGGGTTTCCAATAATGCTATCAAAATTTATTTGAAGGCTTTCACAAAATATTCCTGAATTATTTAAAATTTCTACATCATTATCAAAATTTGCAAACTGATTATCTAATGTTGTTGAATTTATTATTGTAGCATTGAACGCTTCACCACTCATGTTATTGACTTCATAACATATTTCGCAATTCTCAAAGTTGGTCGAATCTACTATTATTGTATCCTTAATAAAGTCCAAATATACTCCGTTCGACTTTATTTCATTTTCAGTATACTCAATACTTAAAGTGGAAAAAGGGAGAAATTGAATACTACTATTTTCAGAAGTTAATTGTAATGTATTAATTCCATTTTGCCCTTTTTCAATATCAATTTTAATACAGTATTTTCCGGTTGGTTTTTCAATTAAACTATTGTCAAAATCAATAAATTTGATGTCAGCTCCTACAACATACTCGATTGTAAAAGATAAGTTATCATTTGTTTTATTGATAACTTCGTAGCAGACTTCCACTTGATTGCATTCTTCACAGAGCAAACTTTGACCTGTAAAACTGATCTTGGATTCTTGGCTATAAATTGAAATAGCAATTAATTGAAAAATTAATGCAAAGTAAATTTTCATAGTTTATGGTTTTTGGTAAAGAATTCATATGCCCTTACATAAAAAACAAATACCATGCCACAATTTTACAAATGCTTGTTTATATTTTGATCTTTAGCCTACTTTCATTTTTTTCCCTGGAAAAATACCACTTAACCAATGAATAAACTCGTTTTCTCCTACTTTATCAAAAAAACAACAAAATCTATAACAAAAAGCTATTCTACTAATTAATAGCTCTTACCTTCTACCAAAATTTTCCTAAATTAGCTTCAACGATTCTCCTTGATTAACTTATTTGTTAATATTTTACCTTTGATATGAATAATTTATACCCGCTTTGTTTCCTTCTTTTCCTACTCGTCTTCTCATGTAAATCACCCAAAGACGAAGTCAATCACAGCACTGTTCACGAAAACGGCTACGAGATGATCCAGGAACTTTTACTTGATGCTGAAGCTGGGTCTACCGTCAATTTACCAGCTGGATTATTCAAAATCAATCGCTCCATAAGTTTGGATGGAATTTCAAATGTAACAATCCAAGGCCAAGGACGTGATGAAACTATCCTGTCTTTTCTCGACCAAACCAACGGTGCAGAAGGTCTCCGTATTACGGCTGATTCTATTACCTTAAAAGATTTTACAATTGCCGATGCCAAAGGTGACGCAGTGAAATTACAAGACTGTAAAGGAGTTAATATAATTAACGTAAAAACTACCTGGACCCAAGGGGCAATGGCTACTAATGGCGCATATGGTTTGTATCCTGTACAATGCGAAGATGTGCTGATTGACAAGTGCGAAGCGGCTTATGCGAGTGATGCCGGAATTTATGTCGGACAATCGAAAAATGTAATTGTTCGTAATTCTTATGCTCACCATAATGTCGCTGGAATCGAAATTGAAAATTGTATTAATTCCGAGGTCTATAATAATATAGCGGAATTCAATACTGGCGGATTTCTAGTATTCGACTTACCTGATCTTGAAGTAGTTAATGGTCATACTTGTAAGGTATATAACAATAAATTCCGAAGTAATAACTTTAAGAATTTCGCGCACGAAGGAAATATGGTAGCAATTATTCCGCCTGGTTCCGGTGTTGTTCTTTTAGCCGCTAAAAACGTAGAAATTTACGACAATGAAATTCTGGATCACAAAACATTTGGGGTAGGAATCTGCAGTTATCAGTTGACAGAAAGAAAATGGAAAGACGAAAGGTTTGTGCCTTTTACTTCGGAAATTACCATCCGAAATAATACCATTAAACGTAAATCTGCCTTGCCTGATGTGACAAAGAAATTTGGGCAAATGGTGAATTATGTCTTCCCTGGAAAACCTCAAGACATATTATATGATGGCATCTTACCCGATGATGTCACTGGACCCAATCCTATGAAAATATGTATTAAAGATAACAAAGCCGAGGACCTTCGATTTGCGAATATTGACGCAGCGAATGATTTTGAGAATGTGAATAAATCCCTTGAACCTTATGAATGTATTTAAGATCAGTATTTTATTCGCCTCTGTGACGGCTGTCTTAATCTACTCTTGCGGTACAGCGAAAAATTCAACTCTTCAATTTCCCGATAAAGGTGCTTTTTTTAAGACGATTGAAGAATATGGAATATTTCAAGGCCAAGGCTTGGATCTTGTTCCGCACGATCGCCTGATAAAATATGAGGTGGTCAATGCCTTATTCACTGATTACGCTGAAAAAGATAGATTCGTTTATATGCCGGAAGGTCAGCGTGCTGAATTACTGGACGATGGGTTTTTTAAGTGGCCCACAGGGACTATGATTGTAAAAAATTTCTACTACAATGAAGAAAGTGCTGGCGTAGATCGGATGATGGAAACTCGACTGCTTATTAAAGAAGAAGCGGAATGGAAGGCCGTTTCTTATGTTTGGGATGACTCCCAAAAGACGGCCACCCTCAAGAAAGTAGGGGATATTTTACCCATGCATATTACGCATGGGTCTGACGAATACTCATTCGACTATGTCGTTCCCAATAAAAATCAATGTAAATCTTGTCACAATAAGAATGAAAAAATAGATCCTTTGGGGTTTAAACTAACTAATTTAGATAGGGCGGTAACGAGAGATGGTGTTTCCATTTCGCAGCTTGATTATCTAGCGGAAAAAGGGGTAATTAATTTGGGTTTAACCCAAAAGAAAAAGCGAAAAATGGTGGCCTACACAGATGAGGCTGCTGATCTGCAAGATCGTGCACTAGCTTATCTAGATATGAATTGTGGTCACTGTCACAGACCCGAAGGACCAGGAAATACGTCGGGTTTATTCTTGCAATACGATGAAACGCGAGCGAACCATTTAGGGTATTGTAAAGGCCCAGTTGCAGCAGGACGTGGGTCGGGTGGTCATGCATTCGATATCTCCCCTGGAAATGCAGATGCCTCCATCTTATATCACCGAATGGCTTCGACAGATCCTGGTGTTATGATGCCAGAAATTGGTCGTTCATTGTCGGACAAAAAAGGATTACAACTAATTAAGGAGTGGATAAATAATATAGACTACAACTGTGAAACGCATACTCCTTCTTAAAGGACTTAACTAACTAATACCATTGCGGATTTATACACCACAATGGAATAAAATTATGCTTATGCGAAAATTCATACTGATTATTTTCAGCGTGCTAATAGCCGGTTTCATTATGGCTCAATCAAAAGGGCAGAATGTATATGGGACGGTAAAAGATAAAGCTTCAGGCCAACCATTGATAGGAGTAGCTGTCACCGTGATCGGAGATGCGTCGATAGGTTCTGTTACGGATCTTAATGGAAAATTTACTTTAACCGGTGTTCCTTTGGGAAGGCAGCAATTTGAGTTTAGTTATATCGGTTATCAAAAACATATTACGGAGGGACGGATTATTTCATCGACTAGGAATGAAGAAGTAAATGTATTCATGGAAGCGGGAGTACAGATGGATGATATAGAGATTGTAGCGGATGGGAATGTCAATGAAGCGATGAATGAGTTGGCTACTGTAAGTGCTAGATCATTTTCTGTGGAAGAGACCGAGCGGATTGCTGCGGGTGTAAATGATATGGGTCGGATGGCTTTGTCTTATCCGGGAGTACAGACAGGCGCGAATGATACGGAAAATGATATTATCGTGAGAGGAAATTCCAGTATTGGGATTTTGTGGCGGCTTGAAGGAATGGATATTCCGAACCCCAATCACTTTGCGCGACCTGGAACATCAGGTGGCGGAATCACTATTTTTAGTGCGCAGCTACTAAGTCGTTCCGACTTTTATACGGGTGGAATGCCAGCGGAATTTGGAAACGCATTGTCGGGAGCGTTTGATGTGAGATTTAGAAAAGGAAATATGATGGATCGTCAACATAGGGTGCGTATAGGATTGCTCGGTCTTGATTTTTCTACAGAAGGGCCTATTAAAGAAGGTAAAGCGTCTTACTTGGTGAATTATCGGTATTCAACTTTGGGATTACTGAACTCTCTCGGCCTTGAGTTAATAGGGGAAAGAGTTAGTAATAATTTTCAAGATTTATCATTTAATGTAGCTTGGGAAGGGAAAGATGCGAGTACGCAATGGACGCTATTTGGGATTGGTGGATTTAGTGAAGAACACTATTCTCCTAAGGCGCCAGAAGAAAGAGAAATAGGATTTGGAAATCACTGGGAAGATCGATTTAATGACAGCAGCACAGGAGTAGTGGGGCTTACTTACTCCAAGATAATAAATGCGAAATCCTACGTAAAAAACACAACTACTGTCATGAGTGGCTTTGTGGGTAGAACTTATGATACCTTATCTATAGCCAACGATCGATACCGATACAACGACCAAGAATATTATGATTCTCGACTATCAACAGCTTGGACATATGGTTATCAATTTAGCCCACAGTGGAAATTGAAAAGTGGAGCTATTTTCCATGGAATTCAATATCGATTCTTTAAAGAAACAAGAGCAAGATCAGCTAGATCTGACATTGAAGCGATGAATGCAGACCTTGATCTAGACGGAGGAGGAACTACCCTTACTTCACAAGTTTATGGCTTAATGCAATTCAAGCCAATCCCTCGCTGGGACATTAATATGGGTTTACACGGTCTTCATCTAGCCCTTAATAATACAGCAGCAATTGACCCAAGGCTTTCAATGAAATATCAGATCAATCGAACCAATAAACTTGGTTTGGCAATAGGCCGTCACAGTCAAACATTACCTTTGGCAGCTTATTTTTACGAAGAAGAAATAGGGGAAACAGGTAATACAACAAGACCGAATTTCAATTTACCTTTTTTAAAGGCAGATCATTATATTCTCAGTTACACTTATGTAAGTAAATCCTTAATAAAATTTAATGCCGAATTTTATTACCAGAGATTGCGTAACATTCCTGTGAGACGTGAAGATATAGGAGATGGATATTGGATGCTAAATAATCAAGCAGAGTTTCCACCATTTGATGCTGTAAGTGAAGGACAAGGTGAAAATTTTGGGGTGGATTTAGCACTTGAAAAGTTCTTTAGCAATAGTTTCTATTTCTTACTTACAGGTTCCTTCTTCGAGTCGAATAGTATCTTTGCTGACGGTACGAAACACCCCAGTAGATTTTCAACAGGATGGGTTTCTAGTTTGACCTTAGGAAAAGAATTCGAATTCAGGAATAAAAACACATTACAAGTTGGAGGACGAGCGATGTATAATGGCGGATATAGATATACACCACATGATCCTATCTTAAGTGATGAAGCGGGCACGTATATTCCTCTAGCTAATTCATTTTATGCCGGGCAAGTAACACCATATTTCCGAGTCGATTCTAGAATATCTTATCGATATAATTCAAAGAAATTTAGCGGGTCAATAAATTTGGATGTTCAAAATTTGACGAATCGAAAAAACCTCAATGGGGCAAGATACAATACGACAACCAATGAATTAGATTTCCGTCGATTTGATGGGGGAGATTTTATTCCAGTGTTAAGTTTTGTCTTTGATCTATAAGTCATAAAAATGGTTTGTAAATAATTGCCTTTCTTTACTTGCAAGAAATATACTTATGACAAACGCGAATACCACTGAATTTGAAAAAGCTTTTAACCAACTTAACGAAAAGCAAAAAGAAGCAGTAACGGATTTCGAGGGACCTATGATGGTTATCGCGGGACCAGGAACTGGAAAAACGCAATTGCTAGCTGTACGTATCGGCTATATTCTGCAGAACACAGACATTCAAGCACACAATATTCTTGCACTTACATATACTGATGCGGGAACAACTGCCATGCGCCAACGTCTTCTTAAATTTATTGGTACCGATGCCTACAAAGTAAACATTTACACCTTCCACGGATTTTGCTCTTCGGTGATTAAGGAGAATGTGGAGTTTTTCGGTGGGTATAGTGATTTGGAAGCGATGTCGGATCTCGAAAGCTATTCAATTTATAAAGAATTAATCGATTCATTTCCGAATGATCACCCACTAAAAAGATTTAGTGGCAGCTTATACTTTGATCGTGAACGACTAGAAAATTATTTTAAAAACATGAAGTCTGAAGGATGGACTGAAGAAGAATTATTATCTGCTTTTGAAAAAGACTTTGAGAATTTTAAAAACAATCCTGACAACCAATATAAACGTCCACCAAAAGGATTTAATAAAGGCGATGTAAACCCAAAAGCCCTAGCCAAGTACGAAAAGAAACGAAAAGAGGCAGAAGCAGCAATTAAAGAATTTAAAAATTACAATGCGCTTTTATCTAGAAATAGAAGATTCGATTATGCAGATATGATCACTTGGGTGTTAAAAGCCTTTAAAGAACATCCTGATCTTTTAGCAGATTATCAAGAGCGCTTTCAATACATTTTAGTCGATGAATATCAAGACACTAATGGTACGCAAAACGAATTGGTTTTCGCACTAGCTGAGTTTTGGGAAAAACCGAATCTATTTGTTGTGGGAGATGATGACCAAGCGATTTATAGATTTCAAGGTGCAAGCATTCAGAACTTAATTGACTTCCGTCAAAAGTTTGCCCCTACAGAAATCGTGCTGGAAAATAATTATCGCTCCACTCAGGTTATTTTGGATGAGAGTACTAAATTAATAGAAAACAATGATAATCGATTAGTAAATACAGCATCTATAGATAAAAACCTACTTAAGTCTCGAACTGATAATCCAAAGGAAATTAATGTTCATATAAATAGGTATTTAAATAGCATTCACGAACAATGTGATATACTCTCTAAAATCAAAGAATGGCACGGTGAAGGAAGAGATTTATCGAAAATCGCAATCCTTTCTAGGAAACATAAACACTTTGATAATTATATAAAATTCTTACGACAGAATGATATTCCCTTTCAATTAAAAAAGAAAATAAATATTCTGGAAGAATACGAAGTAATTAAAATAATTACTATTCTGACCTATCTAAATAAAGAACTAACCACACCCGATTCAGCTGAAGATTTATTATTCAAAATACTACATTATAGCTATTTCAAATTATCAGCTCTGGATATTGCCAAAGTAAATATTTACTGTAGTCGAAGAACAGACAGAGAAGATGACAATCATACCTATAGAAAGGTCCTTTCAGATATTGAACTACTCAAAAAATTAGATCTTAAAGAACCAGACAAAATTCATTTCGTTTATACGAAACTAGAAGAGCGATTAAATGACTTAATAGATTGCACCCCTCAAGTCGTTTTTGATAAATTATTTACTAAGAATGGAATATTGGATGATGTAATGAATTCATCGGATGCTTCTTCGAGAATGAATCTAATTAATCAATTCCTAAATTACATTAAAGACGAAAGTACAAATAACCCAGATCTCACATTAAATGATATTTTAAATAATTTAAAGGAACTTGAAAAGCTAGACATTTCCATTCCATTAAACAAAATACATTATTCGAGTGATGGCGTAATTCTTTCAACTGTGCATGGAAGTAAAGGTCTAGAATACGATACAGTTTTTATGATCAGTTCCGTTACAAAAGATTGGGAAAAAAGCAGGAATTCAAGTAGAGACTTTATGATTCCCAAAGTAATATTCGGTGACGATCAACCAGAATATGATAAAGAAGAAATTCAACTTCAAAAAACAGAAGAAGAAAGACGTCTTTTTTATGTAGCAATGACAAGAGCCAGAAATGAATTACATATCAATTATTCTATCGAAGATCAGGATAATAAAACCCTAGAACCATCTCAATTTGTTTTGGATATTAATCCTGCAATTGAAGAGCATGAATTTATTGCTTTAGCGGATGGAACAATAAATTATTACTTGGCTGATCTGATGAAATACCATCAGGGCAAAATCGAATTAATCGATAAAGATCTTGTTGAAAAACAACTTGAAAATTTGGTGTTAAATGCAACGGCACTTAATAAATATTTGAAATGTCCACTGACATACTACTTTGAGAATGTACTTCGTGTTCCTTCGGCGAGGGGGAAAGCAAATGGATTCGGAAATGCAATGCATTATGCCTTAGAATACTTCTTTATTAAATTAAAAAAGAACCCAGAATTCCAAGTACCGCAGTTTACGGAAATGCTAGAATTCTTTCATAAAGGAATGCGCAAATTCCGTAGTCACTTTACGGAGCGAGAATTTAAAGATTTAACCGCTCACGGTGAAAAATTACTATTGGAATATTATGCGGAGAATTCTGGAAGATGGGGATCTGCTAGAGATTACCACATTGAACTAAAAGTAAAAAACATTGAATATGCAGGAGTTCCCATCAGTGGAATGATTGATAGAATAGATGAATATGATGATGGAGTTTCTTTGTACGACTATAAGTCAGGTTCAATTGCGACGGGCAGGAAAAAGATTGTTCCACCAAGTGACAACAATCCACTAGGAACTGACTATTGGAGGCAAATGGTATTCTATAGTTTTCTCATTGAAAAACATCCTACCAGTAATTGGAAACCGAAAGAGTATAACATACATTTCTTTGAAAGAGAAAATGAAAAGAGCTTTCTTAAAAAAATATCGGTTGATGAAAGCGATAAAGAATTTGTCAAGGAGCAATTACTCGAAACATACCAGGGAATCACGAATCAAAAATTTGATGGATGCGGAGAAGAAGACTGCCGCTGGTGCACCTTTGCAGGAAGGTTAGATAAT
>CALBVQ010000065.1 GCA_937969485.1 uncultured Saprospiraceae bacterium
GACGAGTGGGAATAGTATTAGTTGTGAAAAAAAATGACAAAATTGTGCTTTGGTAGATAGTTTTGTCGTTATTTACTACAGAATGATAAAAAACTACAGGTATGAATAATCTAAAGGATGAGAAGGTAGCTGAAGTGAGTCCCTTAGCTCATAACATGAGGTTTCTGCGAAAGGCAAATGGAATGAGCCAAGGTGATCTAGCCGCTATTTTAGGTATCAAAAGAAGCAGTATTGCCGCATATGAAAGCAAGAATGTCGAGCCGAGAATTAGCATTATCATAAAGTTGGCTGAGTTTTTTGATATAGATCTTTCAATTTTGCTCAGGAGTAAGCTCGACACCAAAGATTTCAAAAATTTCAATCAAGAAGCCCCCAAGACAGAGATTCCCACCATACAAGTCATGCTTGAACGTGACCATAATTTTGACGGGTTTATCGAAGAATCGGTGAAAATTAGAAAGGTACTGCAAGGTTTTGTGGCGTTTTATACATTGCAAAAGTCTAATCTAAAAGATGATTTTCCAGACAAGTCCAAAATGCTTTTCAATATGGATAATTTCTCTAGATTGATTGAAAATCTTCTTTCCTACAATGAAGCGGTAGTTGATGTGTTGCGCTCGGCAACCGTTAAACAGTAGAAAATTGCTTGTTTTATTGGATTTTTGAGTGTGACATTAATTAGAGCTTTGTAGTGAGGCTTGAACTACCATTGGGATATGAGTTTTCATAAATAAGGCATAGCATCGCTATATTTCGCAGGAAGTTCAAGAGGTACTAAATTTTGTAATTCGGGTCTAAACTCTCATGATGATAACTTAAAGCATAATTCGGGTTCAAAAAGATAGTTTTGAAATCTTAAAACAGAATGGCTATTGTATGGTACTTTTTCTTTTGGGCTTAAAGCCCAAAAATAATTAGGCTCTGCTTACGCTAGATCAATTCAAAAATCACCAAAGCAAGGGATCTCCACTAGTCATAAAATACTACAAAAAAATAGGTTTGTGGATTCCTTCTTGCAATGATATAAAAGTTTCCGTCCTTGATACACCGTCGATATTTTGTATTTTTTCACTTAGGATTTCCATTAAGTGCATATTACTTCTTGCATAAATCTTTGCAAAAATAGAGTAGTTTCCAGTCGTAAAATGTGCTTCTGCGATTTGTGGCACTTGGTTCAATTTTTCAATCACAGAAGGGTAGTCCTTTGCCTTGTCAAGGAAAATACCTAGATAAGCAATAGTCTTGTAACCAATCATTTGGTAGTCCACAGTTGCTGTGTAAGATCGAAGAACACCACTTTTTTCAAGTTTAGAAATTCTTTGCTGTGTCGCCACATTCGATAGGTCTAGCTCTTTCGAAATAGTAGTAGTTGAACTTCGACTATTACTAAGAAGCGCGTTGAGAATCTTAATATCTTTATCGTCTAGCATTAATTATTTAATTTATTTCTTGCAAATATATTAATAATTTATACTTTTGCATTGTGATTGGTTAAGAAAGTAATGTTTTTGACCTCAAAAGAATAATATAATTAATAAAGTCATAATATCATGTGTGGAATTTTAGGAGTATTCGAATTAAAGAAACCAGCGGATCAACAGAGATCTAAAATACTTGAGATGTCTAAAACATTGAGACATCGTGGACCGGATTGGTCAGGAATTCATATAGCGGAGAATGCAATTCTTTCTCATGAACGTCTAGCTATTGTTGATCCAGCCTCTGGAGGTCAGCCCCTATTTAATAAGGACAAGACAGTCGTTTTAGCAGCAAACGGGGAGATTTATAATCATAGGGAACTGCGTGAATTGTGCAGTGGTTTTGATTTTCAGACAGGTTCAGACTGTGAGGTTATCATCGCACTATATGAAAAATTTGGTAGTGACTTTGTTGAGAAGCTTAACGGGATTTATGCGTTTGCACTGTATGACGTGGCGAAAGATCGATACCTTGTTGCACGTGATCATATGGGAATTATTCCGTTGTATCACGGTTATGACGAGCTAGGTCAGCATTATGTGGCGTCGGAGCTTAAGGCACTCGAGGGAGTGTGTAATACAATAGACGTGTTCTTGCCTGGCCATCAGTACGATAGTGCGGCTCAAGGCCAAAAGATGACGAAATGGTACGAAAGAGACTGGATGAAATTTGATGCTGTTAAGGATAACGCATCAAGCAAAGAGGAGTTGAAGAAAGCACTTGAGGATTCTGTCAAAAGACAATTGATGTCTGATGTACCATACGGTGTCTTATTAAGTGGTGGCTTGGATTCTAGTTTAACTGCTGCCATCGCTAAGAAATATGCTGCGAAAAGGGTAGAAGCGAATGGGAAAGCAGAAGCATGGTATCCTCAGTTGCACTCCTTTGCCATTGGTCTTGTTGGTTCTCCAGATCTAACTGCTGCGCAAAAGGTAGCCGATAAGATAGGGACAATTCATCACGAGGTCAATTTTACTGTGCAAGAAGGACTCGACGCAATTCGAGATGTGATTTATCATATTGAAACCTACGATATCACAACGATCAGAGCCAGTACACCTATGTATTTGCTTGCTAGAGTGATAAAGTCGATGGGAATTAAAATGGTGCTTTCAGGTGAAGGTGCGGATGAGATATTCGGAGGTTATTTATACTTTCATAAGGCACCGAATGCAGAATCATTTCATGAGGAGACTGTTGAAAAGCTTGAAAAATTATACTACTACGATTGCCTGAGAGCTAATAAATCATTGGCTGCTTGGGGAGTTGAAGGTAGAGTACCTTTTCTTGATAAGGAATTTATGGATGTTGCAATGCGTCTTAATCCCACTGATAAAATGTGCGGAAATGGAAAGATAGAGAAGCACATTCTGAGAGAAACATTTGAAGATTATTTGCCGCAAGAGGTGGCTTGGCGCCAAAAGGAGCAGTTCAGCGATGGAGTTGGCTACGACTGGATTGACAGTTTGAAAGAGCTGGTTGACTCGCAAGTGACGGACGAAATGATGGAAAATGCGGCTTTCAGATTTCCAGTGCAACCTCCAGCAAAGAAGGAGGAATATTTTTACAGAAGTATATTTGAAGAGCATTTTCCTTCTCGTGCAGCTGCATTGACTGTTCCTTCAGTTCCCTCGATTGCATGCAGTACGCCTCGCGCCTTAGAATGGGATGAGTCTTTTAAGAATCAGAATGAACCGTCAGGAAGAGCAATTAAAATGGTGCACAATTCTGCTTACTAGAAAAACCTAGAATAAAAGAATAAAAAAACCTTGATATCTTTTTGCAACATTGTTGCAAAAAGATATATTTGCAAAAAAAATATTATGATATACAAGTTTTTTGCACTGTTTGTTTTTGCTACATTATTTATTAGTTGCGATCCTAAAGACCCTGATATTACGAATGGAGAAGAACTTATCACAACGCTTATCTATGAAGTTACTGATAATGATTCAGGCACGATCTCGGAGTTTATCTTTAGAGACTTAGATGGAGAAGATGGTAATGATCCAGTTGTTACGGTTCCAGTACTAAAGTCTAATTCGAGCTATTCGGGTTCAATTATCCTACTAAATGAATCAGTAGATCCTACTGAGTCAGTTGATGAAGAGGTTGCTGAAGAAGATCTTGATCACCAACTTTTCTTTGATTCTGAAATTCTGGCAGTTGCTTATGCTGACACAGATTCTGAGGGGAATCCCATTGGTTTGGCTAGTTCATTCAACACGGGTGATGCTGGAACAGGTACACTTAAGATTACCCTAAGACACAAACCAGCCAAAGATGCTGAAGGCGTAAAAGATAATGATATTACTAACGCCGGTGGTGAAACCGATATTGAAGTTACTTTCGATGTATCAATTGAGGACTAAGCTACTTTTAGTACTTTTTTCTCTTCCTTTTTTGGCTTTAAGCCAAAATTGTTCTCTTGAAATTTCAGGTGTTGTTCTTGATAAAGCCACAAGTGAGTTAGTGCCTTACGCTACGATTTCTGTTGAGGGTTCATCCAATGGTGTGATATCAGATTCCCTAGGTTTCTATCGAATTACGGATCTTTGTCCAGGTGAAGTTCATCTTGTGATTAGCCATGTAGGCTGTGAAAGTGTAAGGACCTTTGTAGACCTTAAAGGAGATACGTTACTAAATTTGGAAATTGATCATTTTGGGAATATTCTTGATCAAGTGATGGTGAAAGATCATCATGAATTTCATGAGCACGATAGTTACGCAAAGACGGAAATATCCTCTTCTAAAATTAAGTCCGCAGCAGAAAAGAATTTTAGTAGCCAACTTGAAAGTATAATTGGTGTTCGTCTTCTTCAAAATGGTGGAAATATTTCGAAGCCTATCATCAATGGCCTGGCTGGCAATAGGGTGAGTATTATGAATAATGGTGTACTACAGAGCGGGCAACAATGGGGGAATGATCATGCACCGGAAATCGATCCTTTTTCAGCAGAAGAAATCACAGTGATAAAAGGGGCAGCTGCAGTTGAATATCCCGTCAATTCAATAGGTGGATTGATCCTAGTGGAGGCTGGCGAGATTGACAATGAGCCCCATTTGCACGGAAATGCTAACTATGCTTTCGAGTCCAATGGACGTGCTCACAATGCCAACTTGCAACTTGCTAAGTATAATAAAAAGTTGGCTTGGAAGGCAAACGTGACAGCTCGAAAAAAAGGAGATGGTCATACTCCAGATTATTTTCTGACCAATACTGGAGCCGAAGAATTCGCTGCAAATATCAAACTCGAGAAGAAATTCAGTACGCGATTTTCTTCGGACTTATATGTCTCTCATTTTTACTCTCGTTTAGGAATTCTTGCAGCTTCGCATATTTCTAATCTTACCAACCTAGAACTTGCCACCAATCAAGAGATACCTTTTGGGACCGAATCCAACTTTAGTTATCGGATTGATCCTCCATCACAAAATGTCAATCATCTACTTACTAGATGGAATAATGAGTGGTTCATTACTGATAACTCTTGGTTTGATTTCGAAGCTGCCTTTCAACGTAATAGAAGAAAAGAGTTTGATATCAGGAGACAAGCTTCTGCAAATAAACCAGCCCTTTCACTTGATCAATACAATTATTCTGGAGCTGTAAAATATACACTCGATGGTGATGAACAGATCAATAAAGCTGGAATTCAGGTGAATCTAACTCAAAATATTAATATTAACGAAACGGATATTCTTCCTCTAATACCCAATTATTCCCTGCTGAGAACAGGTGGATTTTACAGTTATATAAAGGAATGGCAGAATTGGGAAGCAGAGGCTGGCGCGAGGTTGGATTTCATAAACCAGAAGGCAAAAGTCATTTCTCAATCTCTTCCCAGAGAAGTAATTTCATACAATGAAAACTACCTCAACTACCTTATATCTCTAGGAGTCAGCTATTCACCAGTGGAACAATTCAATGTAAAGACTTCACTAGGAGCTCATTCACGATCGCCTCAAGTAAATGAATTATATAGTAACGGACTACATCAAGGTGTTAGCGGGATTGAGCTCGGTGACTCAGAACTGAAATCAGAACAATCTTTAAAAGCATCCCTAAGTGTACAATACGATATTCCTAAGCGATTGACATTCCAAGTTGAAACATACGTGCACTATTTCGAAAATTATATTTATCTACAACCAACTGGTGAAAATCGCTTGACCATCCGTGGTGCTTTTCCTGTCTTTTCGTATAAGGAAACCGAGGCTCTCATCAATGGTATTGATATCAGTACAGAACTACTTGCAACTGACTGGCTCAAGTGGAGTGGAGGTTATTCTTTGGTAAGAGCTACAAACAGTGAGACAGGCAAGGCTATTCCCTTCATCCCCACAGATTTACTATCCAATTCACTCGAATTTATTCTGAATGACATGGGGCGATTGAGGAATTCTAGAGTAAAAATCGATCACTCTTTCGCCTTCATGAAAGTAAATTTCGACGAAGAGACAGAGTTCGGTGACGTTCCAGATGCCTATAACTTGCTCAGTGCTTACCTTTCAACCAACACAGCAGTATTGGGTAAAGAACTAAAATTCTACTTGAGAATAGACAATCTTCTTAATTCTAGTTATCGAAGTTATACGAATAGGTTGCGATATTTCGCAGATGAAAGAGGAAGGAATTTTATTCTTGGGATCAATCTGGAATTCTAGATTGTATTTTCAAATTTAACCCCCAATTTCCAAAACATAGCTGTCGTTGTTGATCCCTACCCAATAGAAAACGAAGATAGTGTGACATCACGAAGACACTATAATATCAAAGACCAATTTCTGTCCAATCCATTTGCCCCGATCATACATTAAGATTTCTATTCCAAGCTTTAATACTAATTCTGTTTTAGAATTTCGCATATTTTCAAGTTTATAAAAGCAATTACTTCGTTAGAAATACTCATGATAGCTAAGGGGCTATCCTTGCGTTATCTGCCTTGTACTTGATTTAATAATTCTTGACAATAAAGTGAAACCTTAAAACAGAATTGGTATAACTGCTGCGATAATTGGCACGTCCAGCTTCTTTGATGCTCACCGTTTTACTGACCATATCTGCCCCTTAAAAGAACTGCCGAGCATACATTCTGTTTGCATTTCAACCCAATTTATTAATTAGAACTTTACAGTGAGGCTTGAACTACCAATGAAATATAAGTTTTTGTGAATGAGGCATAGTATCGTTATGGTGATTAAATAAAATTAGCGAAGCGGTATCTCCGCACGTAGATCAAGATCTAGTAACTTTTCTATAGGACAAATTGTGCTTAAGCGCTCATGACGAAAACTTGATGCATAATTTGGGTTTAACCCGAAATATGCATTAAGATATCTACTACGAGCTGAAACTGCTTCGATAATGGGAACGTCCAGCTCTTTTGATTCTCACCGTGATGGTGACCACGGCTGCGCTTCAAAAGAACTGTTGAGCTCCCATTCTCTTTGCATTTTACGCTCTCGTGACGAAATCCTAATGCATAATTCGGGTTTAAGGAAGCAAAAGGAGGAAGTGGACGGGTAGCCTTAGTTGTAGAGAATCCTGATTTGCTGTAGATTGCAGAAATGTCGACGTTTTAGACGATATGAATCCGATACAAAAAACTTGATGCTTTGGAAAGGTAGTAAACACATGAATTACTCGTTTTCGCACAAAAATACTCAACAACTTAAACTTTTAAATGATACAAGTACCGAAACGCGATACATTCAAACGCATTGACCACATTTTTGAAAGATAGGGAAATACACCAAATAGTCTTTGCGATTACTTTTTCTTAATGACCATAACCGTATATGTTCTAGTAAATCAAAAAGGTGCAATATCGCTACGACATTGCACCTTTTTAATCTGAGCTCATAGTCAAAGCTATAGCTTCAATATCTTACCGGTAACAAATTCAGTGCTCGTGCGTACTTCGTAAATGTAAATGCCGGCAGTTAGTGGCTTAAGAATATCAATTGAAACTGAATTACTTCCATTATCGATCATCATTTCTTGCGTAAAAACAGGATTTCCTGCCTGATTTTTTAAGACAAAAGTAGCTTCCCCTCTGGTAGCTTTGTCTAAGTTTAATACAATGGAACTGCTGAATGGATTCGGAGTAATTGAATACTCCATAGCCAATTCTGCTAAGTCCGCTTCTTCAACTTGCAATGCGTCAGCAACAGTTTCTACACCCGCAACTTCCAGATCAGTAATATCTCCTAGCAAGTATCCCACAAGATTGACCTTGTAAGTGTCCTCTTTCAAATCCATCACTTTACAGAATTCCTCACACTCATGATCTTCGTCCACATTATTTTCCATGTCGACCGCCTGATCATAAAAATGCCATTCTGTATCAATTGTTGCTCCATCTACATTATTGACGATATCTTGAAGAAGTGCATAGTCAGCCGTAGTTATCTCGCCGTCACCATTCATATCTGCAGCTAATTTCTGATAAGCTGTAAATTCTACTATTCCTTCGAGATAAGCTCTCAATTCTACAAGATCTCCTAAGTTCACTCGGGATAGTGATTCATCTGATGCTTGCACATGTATGGTATAATCATGATAGTGCATAAGATCTTCAAAGGTATACACTCCGCCATAGCTAGTTATGTGAGTTTCATAGGTAGGGTAGTTTGTAACTATTGTTTCTGTGAAAATCGTATCGGTTTCGTAGAAATATAACCATACACCTGATGAATTCATAAATGAATCAGTGTAAACCTCAATTAGTTCAAACTCTGTGATAAGCTCGTCAGTTCCCTGATGTGCTGTTCCTTTAGCTATTACATCTACTTCTCCTGGATGCCCTCCATAGTGCACTTTCAAATGTCCACTCAAAGTTGAATATTCGTCGCTATCCTCACAGTCTTCAATATTTGCAGAGTTGTTTTGAACTCTCACATAAGTATTACAATAGTTTTGCCTTCCATATTCGTCAGTTACCCATATCTCCACATCGTTTCTTCCTACATCGTCGCAAGTGAACAATCTCACATTATCGTCTGGATCATCAGAAAATGAGAAAGTCAGGGTAGCCTCACTATCACATGAAGCATAAGATCCTTTATCAAGATCACTAGCCCATACTTCAACCATACCTTCATCGTTAATACCATCACCATCAGTGTCGCTACCCATCAATGCGATGGCGACGCCATACATGCAATAGGGGGTTGGGGTTGTGGCATCGATTACAGTTACATTTACTTTACATACTGTTGGGTAAGTACTGCATCCGTAATTTGCTATGTAAGTTACTTCAGTGGTTCCGATAGGATAAATTCCACTGGCATTTGCTCCTCCCGATGAAGCAAATGGCGAATCGTTGCTAATCTGCACAATATCACTACAATCACCATCTGGAATTGTTAATTCAGGTAGTTCAACATAACCTCCAGTACAGTCGTAAGTCTCTACTGTAATATCTGAAGGACATGTAATACTTGGCAGGTCACCAGCAATAACATCTATCTCTTGGTAAAATTTGAAAATACCATGTCCAGTATAAGCATTAAAATCACAGCAATTGATCAATTCCCACTCACGAACAACTTTCTTGCAAGCACCACTTAAAGTGAATACTTTGTCGCTGTAAGAAGAACCAATCATTGCACATGCTCCAGCAGTCCATGTTGGCTCTTGATAACCAGGAGGTAGTGCACTTGGAGATAGATCCGGATTGCAACCTGTGACTTCTAGACCTGTTAATGGCCAGCTAATATTGTTTTCTGAAAATGACGAGTTGTCGCCTACGGTTATTACCTGTGAGCAGGATACATAAACATTGGCATATGGATTTAAAACAGTCCATGTTCTCACAATTGTTCCTTGATCACAATGATTAAGATTATACTCTACAGTAGGGTAGCCAGCATCGTGCCATCCAGAATAATCCTTGTACTCAGCATTTCCAAAATCTGATAAGTCGTAAATATTCTCATTGCATCCCACCGTTTCATCTGGAGGACATACTAATTCAAACGCATAAGCACTTGTGCCAAAGGCAAGGAGAAAAAGAAAAAAGCTTAGTCGTATAGGGAGTATAGAATTCGCTTTCATAATTATAGTTTAAAATGATTAAAAATTTCATTGTAAATTTATAATCATTACTTTACATATTATAATTATTTGTAATATATTGTTTATTCTTACTCATACTTTCTTTCTTGAATACGTAACTATTTTCATGTCAATAAATAAAATATCTGACAAATCAACATTTATCACACTAAAGGAGTCTACTAATTGATATATTTGTAATAATTACTTGCTATGCGATTAATAACTATTTTTTTCTTCGTTTCGATTTTGACACTTTCGACTTTTCAGGCTTCCGCCCAAAGTACGGATGAGACGTTCTGTACAGAATTAGTGCGTAAATTACCCAATGATCAGACAGAGCGAATTCGCTTGACGAATAAGTCTGAAATTCGGATCAATGATTTAGTGAGCGGTGATTTGTATCAAGTCGCATTTCTTCGAGAGCCAGCTAAGTATACTTTGGTTTTGAAAGCTCTAAAAGATGTGTGTTTTGACGCAAAAACACCAGTAACTCTATTCTTTCGTAATGGTACCAAAATCGAACTTCTTAGTACTAATAAAGATAATTGCGAGTCTTTAATCACAGTTGATCTAGGTAAGGCTGGAAAGGATAATAAAATTCAGAATCACCTTCTTGATCAATACCTGATTGGTATCCAATATACAGGTTTTAAGAAAGACACAATCAAGCTGAAAGTGGGGACTCCACAAAACGAGATGATTCAAGAGCTATTTGAGTGTATTTCTAAGTAATTCCATCGCTCTTCCTTATTCAACTCACAGTATTTCTAATTACCCACTTTTCCCATTTTTCAACATCTTCCTCTACATCCACGTCGTACTGACTTTCGATATTTGTGATCTGCACTATTGAATTCTGATTTCTTTTGATGACCTCTTTTGCTCCGGAGTCATCGTGCAATCCCATCAATTCCTGATAATAACGTTTAGGCCAGCATACTGGCGGTGATAGCGATTCGCCATTGTACGTCATGGTTATTTTCTCCGGACTGCGATTAGCTATTATTTGACTTATGTTTGATGCTGTGACTCTATATTGGTCTCCCAGCACAATCACCACATAATCATAGTCTTCTTTTAAGTTCTTAATACCTTCAGCTATTGATGTTCCTAGCCCTAGATGCCATTGCTCATTTTTTAAATACTTCCATTTTTGCAGATCTATTTTGTGTACTATTTCGTCGCAATTACTACCAAGCAGTAAATATTTATCAACATCCTCTACCTTTTCCATCTCGGATAACACACTGCCGATGAGAGTAAAACCTCTGCATTCTAGCAATTGCTTTGGTCTACCTAGTCTTCTTGAAGCGCCAGCCGACATTACCAATAGGGCTATCTTATCAATCATCTTATAAATCTACAAAATTTACCATAAGCTTGCAGCTGTCTGCGGAGA
>CALBVQ010000066.1 GCA_937969485.1 uncultured Saprospiraceae bacterium
AAATTTTGTAATTGGATTAATAGAGTTGATTAGATGATATGGCAATGCATAGATTCCAGAATAAACTCCACGCCCAAAAAGCCAAATTGTTGATGATGGTGTAGGAGGAAAGATTTTTTTTGAATTTTATTTTTGGTCTGAAACCTAGTATTGATAGTATGTTTTCATACCGTCATAGACTTACCTTTTTCATATTAATATAAAATAAATATGTAATATGTAATACATATTAAAAATATTTATATATTTGGAGCTGGAATGTTAAACCAATGTGCTGTTCATAATACTCAATCTTCTGTTAATCAAGAATTAAGGTCTCTTGATTTTTCAGTCCCTATGAATTAGCAACCAATAAATATTTACGCGAAGAACCACTTTTATACTTTACCTCGCTATTTATTTACCTGATCTTGATGTAGAGCTATTTCTCAAAATAGTAAACTACAAAGAATGAAGACGTTATTCGCTTCAATTTTGATTTGTGTTGTATCACTACACTGCAACTCAATCAAAGCACAGTGTATGCCGGATTTAACCGATCCTGTCTGCATGACACAAGATATCAATGTATATCTTGATAACTCTGGTATGGCAACGATTGCTGCATCAGATGTTGACAACGGAAGTTTCGATGACTGTACGGTAGTCATGACTTCAATAGATGTGAGCTCTTTCGACTGCGACAATGTAGGTGACAATACTGTTATCCTAACCGTGGAAGATGAAGCAGGGAATACCAGTACTTGCTCATCTACGGTAAATGTTCAAGATACCATTGCTCCAATGTGTATTTCAGGTACTGGTTTTGTCGATCTTTTTATCGACATTTCGGTCCCTCTCCCCGCTAGATTTGTTGATGAAGGTAGTACTGATAATTGTGATGAGAATCTAGAATTCACTATTACTCCTAGCGCATTTTCTTGCGATGATGTGGGATTGAATGATGTAGTTTTTACAGCTACTGATGACTTTGGCAATACATGTACATCAGACGGTGTCGTGCTTGTGCGCGAATTTATTCGACCTACATGTGTGGTTCAAGATGTAACGCTAGAAATTGGTTCCTCAGGTACAGTGGTTGCAACAACAGATACCATTGATAATGGCACATTCGATCCTTGTGGTATTCTTATAGATATGACGGTAACTCCCAATACATTTGACTGTTCTAATTTAGGTGCTAATTCAGTAACATTTATGGTTTCTGACACAAGTGGAAATACTTGTTCTGCAACTGCTGAGGTATTCGTAATTAGTAATTTTGTATGTTCAACCATAGATCAAGTCGTTACTCTTGATGCTGATGGAAATGGCAGTATTGCAGTTGCTGACGTTGATGATGGTTCAACTAACCCTTGTGGTATGACTAGTTTATCTCTTAGTCAATCTACCTTTAATTGCGATGACATCGCTAATTCTCCGATTGAAATTTTTCTTATTAATAATGCAGGAACTGTTACACCAGACTCTTGTCCGGTAATGGTAACGGTTCAAGATGACCTTGCGCCGATTTGCGTGATTCAGGATGTTACAGTTTATGTCGATGCAGCTGGCGTGGCAACAGTGGATTCTGCAGCAATAGACAATGGAAGTTCTGATAACTGTGGCGATTTTACCATGGATATTGATGTGACAGATTACACGTGTTCTAATTTAGGAGACAACACGGTTAACGTAACTCTCTCCGACGGTACTAATGAAACAATGTGTAGTAGTACAGTTACTGTTTTAGATACAGTTGCTCCCGTATGCATGGTGCAAGATATTACTGTGTTCCTTGATGGTTCAGGAAATACCACAGTAACAGCAGCAGATGTGGATAATGAAAGTACCGACAATTGCCCCGACTTATCTTTAGAACTATCGATGACCAGCTTCGATTGCACTAATCTGGGAAATGAAATGGTATTGTTGACTCTTGAAGATGGCAGTATGAATTCAATTGATTGTCCCGTAACTATTACTGTTGTAGATACTGTTGCTCCCGTGTGCTCAGTTCAAGATTTAACCCTTTCACTCGACGCAAATGGTATGGCAATGATCGACAGCGCGGCTGTGGATAATGGTAGTAGTGATAATTGTGATGTTTTGCTTTTGGCTTTAAGCCAAAATTCTTTCTCTTGCGCTGATGTGGGATTGAATATGGTAACAGTGACAGTAACCGATGGATCTGGAAATACTTCAGAATGTATATCCAATGTTACCATCCAGGACGACAGCGACCCTATATGTATGATACAAGATGTCACGATTTATATTGATGAAAACGGAACGGCAACAATTGATTCTGCCGCAATTGATATTGGTAGTTCAGACAATTGCGATGAATTTACACTTAGCATAGATAATACTTCTTTTGAGTGTGATGGAACTGGCGATAACACGATAAATGTCACAGTAAGTGATGGATTGAATAGTGTTATGTGCTCTGCTACAATAACTGTCTTAGACACGATTAGTCCTACTTGTATGGCCAATGATGTAACTGTGTTCCTCGACGAAACTGGTAACATTAGTCTTACAACTTCTCAAGTCGATGATGGTAGTACAGATAACTGTTCGGAACTTACTCAGAGTCTTTCTAATTCTACATTTGATTGTAGTAATTTAGGGGATGAACCTATTAGCCTTATTCTTGATGACAATAAGGGAAATATAGAGAATTGCCCTGTGATTGTTACTGTCCAAGATACATTTCCACCGGTTTGCCTTGTTCAAGATATCACAGTTTCCCTTGATGAAAGTGGTGTGGCAGCAATTGATAGTGCAGATATAGATAATGGTAGCACTGATAATTGCGATATTCTATTTTTGGCTTTAAGCCAAAATTCCTTTACGTGTGAGGATATAGGAATCAATATGGTAACCGTAACAGTTACTGATGGCTCTGGAAATACCTCGGAATGCGTATCCAATGTTAGTATCCAAGACGACATCGCCCCTATTTGCGTGATTCAAGATGTAACAATTTATCTTGATGCGATGGGAGTTGCGGCAGTCGATTCAGCTGCAATTGATAATGGAAGTTCAGACAATTGTGGCGATTTTACTTTAAGTATCGATGTTACAAATTTTACTTGTGCCGAGGTAGGCGATAATACGATTAATGTAACTCTAGATGATGGCGTGAATAGCACAATGTGCACGTCTACCGTAACTGTACTAGATACAATAAGCCCTATTTGTGAGGTTCAAGATATAGATGTGTACCTTGATGATACAGGTAACGTTATCATTGATGATTCTAGTTTCGATATTGGAAGCGGCGACAATTGTGGAATAGTGCTTGCAAGTGTAAATCCGTCTGCAGCAGATTGTACTCATATTGGAAGTGTTATGGTGTCATACATATTAGAGGATGAGGCAGGAAATATGTCTACTTGCATGATTGAGGTTATGGTTCAAGACACAACTTCTCCAGCTTGCATGGTACAAGACATTACAGTGAGCCTAGATGATAATGGTATCGCAACGATTGATAGTTCTCTAGTCGATAATGGAAGTTCAGACAATTGTGGGATGATCACTTTGGAACTAAGTCAAACAGCTTTTACTTGCGCTAATGTAGGTGACAATACCGTAACAGTTACAGTAACAGACAGTGAAGGCAATACATCAGAGTGCGAATCTATAGTAACTGTAGAAGATGATGCTGAGCCAATATGTAACATACAAGATGTAACAATTTACCTCGATGCGATGGGAGTTGCGACAGTCGATTCAGCTGCAATTGATAATGGAAGTTCAGACAATTGTGGTGAATTTACCTTAAGTATCGATGTTACAGATTACAGTTGCGCAGAGTTAGGCGATAATACTATAAATGTAACGCTAGATGATGGTTTGAATACCACAATGTGTACGTCTACCGTAACTGTACTAGATACAATCAGCCCTATTTGTGCAGTCCAAGATATAAGTGTTTTCCTAGATGACACTGGAAATGTATCCATCGATCAATCTAGTATTGATGTAGGAAGTGATGACAATTGTGAGATAACGACAGCAATTGTGAATCCTACAATGTTTGACTGTTCAAACATAGGTGATGTGTTAGTAGAATATACCTTGGAGGATGAATCAGGAAACTCTACCATATGCACTGTTACAGTCGCTGTAGCAGATACAACTGCACCAGTATGTGTCTTCAATAATCTGGAAATCACATTGGATAGTATGGGAGTAGCTTCCATAGATTCTTCGATGGTTGACGGAGGAAGTAGTGATAATTGTGTAGCGTTTACATTAGATATAGATCAAACAGACTTCACGTGCGCAGACGCAGGAGTGAATGAAATAACAGTAACAGTAACTGATGCTTCAGGAAATTCCAAAGAAGGTTCAATAGAGGTAGTAGTTACAGCCCTTGCAATTCCTCAGATGGTCTGTCCAGCAGACATGACTGTAGATTGTACAACTGACTTTTCAGACCCATCGGTTTTTGGTATGCCGGAAATTGTTACAACCTGCGGGGGCGTGATAGAAATAGTTGAGACTGTGGTCGATTCACTGAATGAATGTGGAATAGGCATCTTTGTGCGAAAATTTGTTGCAACTGAGACAGGATCGATTAATGGTATTGACTCTTGCACACAGAGAATTACTACAATAAATCCAAGTCCTCTAACAGTAGTTGATATTAGTTTCCCAGACGCAGTTTTAGTAGATGCCTGCTCAGCAAGCGTTGACATCACTGGAGAAACAACTGTAGATATGACAGGACTGGAATGTTCTAGTATTTTCGTGACATTCGTAGACGACACAATAAATGATATTTGCCCGATAGTGATAGATCGAGCATGGACCGTTGTTGATAGCTGTGCTCTTCCTTTGGGTATTTTTGAATACACTCAAGCTATCACAGTTCAAGATACTACAAAGCCAATCTTAATTTGCCCTTCTGATATGGTGATTGATCCTCAAGATGGAGAATGTGAAGGGTTTACTGAGTTAATTGCCACTGCTACAGACAATTGTGCAATTGTAAATATTACAAATGATTCACCATTTGCTCTTGAAGCGGAAGGAGATGCTTCTGGAACATATCCTTTAGGAACAACGACAGTTACTTTTACGGCAACGGATAGTTGTGGTAATCAAAGTATTTGTGCTGTTGACGTTACTGTCAATAACATTGTCGATCTAAGCTGTGAGCTGGGTGATTTAATACTGCAATTTCCTACTTCCAATATGAATGAAGTAGTAGTTATTGATAGCAGTGATCTTGATTTGACAGTTAACACTTGTTTAGATATTACAGCCATAACTCTTAGTCAAAACACTTTTTCTTGTGACGAAATGAATCAGGAAATCACAGTTGTGGTGACTGACTCCGAAGGAAACACAACTGAATGTTCAGCAAGTGTGATTATCACATCTTCTTGCGAGAACTTTAATGATGAGACAGTTACTCCTATTATACTTAACAGTTCAGAAACAGAGATTGATATCCTGCCAGGATGGTCAACATCGTGCGCTTCAGCGGGTTATACTGAGGGAGGTAACGGATTTTCTCAAGATAGTTTGTACCTTGAAGTGGTTAATGAAGCATGTGTAAATGGTTCATATATCTACACTAATTCGCTTTTTAATGGGAATCTAGGCGTATACAACAATGAGGTTGTTATTTGCTTTGATGTAAGTATTGTAGCTGGTGAAAATACTAGTGGATTACCTCTAGAACTTCTCACGATTTACAATGGCATTAGTCCTGCAACGTCTACTAGTAGTGCGACTTTTGTTCCCACAATTGTTCAAACTTTAGCAGATGGTTACCAGACGTACCGTGCGCCTCTCGCTCTTTCTGTTGCTGGTTCACCACCATCCAATTCTGATGGGTCTTGGGTCATGAATGGAATGGGAGACTGGGATGAATTAATATCGGGTGTACAGTCTATAGGCTTTGCTTTGGATGCTGTAGAAGGTGTTGAGACCTTTGGATTCGATAACATCTGTATTCAAAATATTGACCCTAAGCCGCCTGTAGTTCTATGTCCTGAGGATCTTGAAATCTTTTGTTACGAAGCTGATGATACAGAATTTGGTACCGTAGAAACGGGAGAGAATTGCATGATGGAGTATACGATCGATACCGTGACTATAGCTAACTTAGATGCATGTAGCACAGGATCAATTGAAAGAACGTTAACAGTAATTGATGAATTGGGGAACTCTACAGTGTGTATTCAAAGCATAGAATTACTTCCACCACCTGAGCAATTTTTAGCACCTCCAGTTGATGTAAATATTTTCCTTGATGATGATCAATGTAGCGAAATCGTGCCTATCCCTGCTGCTTTAATAACTGATTTTGCATGCAGTGATATCATTGACTTCACTACAATTGTAGACGATATTACAATAGATGGTAATGGAGGAACTACGGAATTACCTGCAGGTAAATTCATTGCAACTTTTATTGGTGTTGATGAATGTGGGAACGAGTCAACAGTAACAAGTCAAGTAAATTTGCTGAGACCGTGTGATTTATTCGTGCACACTCAACTTAATCTTTCAGTAAATGACGAGTGCGAGGGTGAGGTAACTGCTGCTATGGTGGCTACTTTTCCAGTTGTGTGTGATAACTACTATGACCTTTTCTTGATAGATGAGGCTGGTGATACTTTACCAAGTAATTTCGTAGACTATCAGCATATAGGGCAGAATATTACTTTCGTACTAACGGAGCCGAATTGTGGAAATAAAGCCTGGGGTAATATTCTTGTAGAGGATAAATTGGCCCCTGAATTAGTTTGTTTCGCGGACACCATCTCTTGTGGTGAGTTAATTGCCTTCCAAGAGCCAACTATTCTTGATGCATGTAGTAATTCTACGTTAGTCTTGATTGATGAAGAAATGGAAAATGTGGCGTGCGATGACGAATTCATTGAAGCTATTATTACAAGAAATTATATCGCAATTGATGCTAGTGGAAATGAAAGTGAGGCTTGCGCCCAAAGGCTATATATCCGTAAGTTTGATATTTCTACGATTGAAGCTCCTACTTTCAAGATTGAACTCGAATGTGGTGAGACTTATCCAACAGATGATAATGGCGCACCTGATCCCTTGTTTTATGGTGGACCTACTGTTGAAGGAAACGATATTTTTGCCGATCAAGGTGATGAATGTAACTTAATTACAATATTTGAGGACAAGGAGATATCTACTCCTGAGGCAGATTTAATTGTGCGAGAATTTAGTACTTTCTATTGGTCGTGTTCGGTTGACACTGTAGTTCAGTTTATTCAAGTGTTCAAATTTGTCGACACAAACGGACCTGCAATTACTTGTCCTGTTGATATTACGCTGGCTTCCAATGCTGATATGTGCTCCGCTGACTATGTCTTCCCTGCACTAAATGCTGATGACATTTGCGGTGAGGTTAATAGTATTGATGCTCAACTTCCAGGCGAGTATGTAAATGATGTTGAAGGGAAGATGGTTAATTTACCGATGGGTGACAATGAAATGATACTGATTGCAACAGACGATTCCGGAAACACATCGGAATGTACCTTTAATATTTCAGTACAAGACTTAACAGCACCAACGCCGATCTGTGATACAGAGACTGTAATTCCACTTCCACAAGAGGGCTTTGTCTCGGTGAAGGCTGAAATCTTCGATCAAGCATCTTATGACTTTTGTGGAATAGAAAGTTTTACTGTGAGAAGAATGGTACCAAGTTGCGATCCTGATGATATCAATTTTGGACCAAATGTGACTTTCTGTTGTGAGGACATTGGTCAAGAAGTTATGGTTGTCTTACGAGTGACTGATGTCAATGGAAATACCAACGAATGTATGGTTTCTGCGGAAGTACAAGATAAAATTGCCCCCGCATTACTTGCAGGTCTACCTGATATTACAGTGAGTTGTGAATTTCCTATAACTCCTGACTTTCCTCAGATATTCGGAAAAGTAGTTTCGAATATTGATGATAGAGATTCAATTAAGATAACTGCAGACCTTGTAACATTCGATGGTGATCCATTAGACGCATTTGTTTTAGACAATTGCGTGGAAATCATGAGCGATGAAATTGACACGACTCAGCTGAATGATTGTGGATTAGGAGGAATGGAGCGAACAATAATAATAGCAGATGCACAAGGCAATGATCTAGTGATTACACAGACGATTACTAGGGTGAATGTTGACCCATTTTTGGAAAGTGATATCACATGGCCTGCATACTACACTGCTACGAATACGTGTTCCATCGATGATCTGCAACCACAAGATCTGCCGGATTCTAGCGCCTTCCCTATCTTGGCTAATACGAATTGTGATATGGTAGGAATACTCTACGATGACAGTGTGTTCGACTTTAGTAATGGCGACGAGTCTTGTTTTAAAATTCGAAGAACTTGGACAGTTGCTAACTTCTGTCAAGATGATTATCAAGGTTTTGCGGAAGAATTTTCTTACGAGCAAATTATTATCGTTGCCAATACAATGATGCCTGAGATCTCAGGTAGTTGCACTGATATTGAAGAATGTAGCTACAGCTCAGACTGTGGTCCAGAGTATATAGAATTAGTGAATAGCGCTGTGGATGATTGTACCGACAGTATCAACTTGATCTGGGAGTACAATATTGATTTGTTTAGCGATGGATCGATTGACGAATCAGGTAACACAAATAATGCCAGCGGTACATATCCACTAGGATTACACATAATCACATGGACGGTTTTTGATCAATGCGGGGGATCTAGTGACTGCACTTACACATTCGAACTAATGAATTGTAAGCAGCCGATCGCTTACTGCCTTGATAACATTACTGCTGACCTTACGCCAATGGATCTTGATGGTGATGGTGAAGTGGATACTGAAATGCTTTTCTTAGCTCCGTACATGATTGACGCGGGTAGTCAGCCTGTATGCGGCGGCACAGTTAGTCTTTCGTTTAGTTCGGACGTGACAGATACTATTCGTTCTTATGATTGCGACGATATAGGAGAGAACACCGTCATGCTATGGGTTACAGATGAACTTGGAAATCAGTCATTCTGTACGACTTCCATAGAGGTACAAGATAATAATTCGACAGATTTCTGTAATACAGGTACTCTTGACGGTGGAATTTTAGGGAACATTTCTACTTCGGAAGAAGTAGATATGGAACAAGTGATTGTAACGATTAATGGGATAGAAAATACGGCAACCTCGGAAGATGGAGAGTATGCCTTCGAAGGTTTGGTTTATGGAGATTTCTATACAGTTACTCCTGAAAAAGAGGACGATCCGTTGAATGGAATTACTGTGGCGGATATCCTTACCATTCAAAAGCATATTCTAGGTACGCAGATAATGACTGATCCATACAAGATCCTCGCAGCTGATGTGAATCAGAGTGAGAGTGTTAGTGGAACAGATATCTTGATCATTCGTAAATTACTTCTTGGCCATTATGACGGATTTCCCGAGACTGAGCCTTGGAAATTCTATATGGATGAAGGATTTATTGACGAATCTTGGCCTTGGGCAAATGTGCTCCATGAAAGTTTTGAAGATAATGTTTACGGAGAAACAATTGTCGATTTCGTAGGAGTGAAGATGGGTGATGTTAATCAATCTGGTGAGGTAAATGGTCTTCATAGCGGTGAGATTGTTACTCGATCTGACGTAGATTTTATTATTGAGAATCAGGAAATAGAAGCGGGAGAAAGTATTCGAGTTCCAGTGGTTTTGGGTCAAGCCCAAAATTTGAATGGATTCCAGTGGGAGATTTCATGGGATTTCGAAGCAGCAGAACTAGTGGATGTTTTAACTGGATTTGATCAAGGAGAACTACAATTTTTTGCAGATAAGGAGAATGATATCCTAAGAGTAATTTCTTATGATGCGAAAACGAGAGGATACAATGAAAGCGCTCAATTGTTTACTCTTTTGGCGGAAGCCAAACAGACGATAGAATTAAGTGAAGTAATTCAAGAATCTAGAAACCCGAGATTCGCGAACGAATGGGTTTCAGTAGAAACAACGTATTCAATTAATACCGAGATTAAGCAAAGGGAAGAAGAGCTGCAATTTAACTTCGATATTGAACAGAATGTTCCGAATCCATGGGACGAAATGACAATGATTACAATTACGAGTGGTTATGAAGGTACTGCGCAACTTACTATTTTGAACAGTGTAGGACAGGTGCAATATCGTAGTGAGATTACAGTAAGAGAAGGGGAGAATGAACTTGTGATTTATCCACAGAGCCTATCAGGAAATGGTGTTTATTACTACACCATTGAGATGGATGGCCAAACAAAAATGAAGAAAATGATTCTACTAAGGTAGGTCCACTATCAATTTCGAAGGAAGTTGATATCAAAATAAGATTGAGTTTCAAAATGACCTCTTCTAAAGACACTTTCGACTAAGGTGAAAATAAGAAGCAAGTCATCCCGGCTGGAGTGAGATCCCGGCCGGGTTTTTCCAAAAGGAATTTTTTGATTCTCGATAAAACTACACATGTCTCTGTTGAATGCAGCAGGGAGCAAAATAAGATTGAGTTTCAAAATAACCACTTCTAAAGACGCTTTCGACTAAGGTGGAAATAGAAAGAAGTTATTCTTGCTGGAATTATTCCTAGCCTGATTTCCATAGTTCTTGGAAAATTGTCACTCAATACAAACTACACTTTTACTGTGTTTACGTCAATTGTTTGAATTGACTGTAGGCATGGCGAAATTCAAGATAGATTGAGTTTCAAACAATTTTTCAGATTATGCTACTTTCGACTAAGGTTATCATAATAAGGAAAGTGTGCCCGACTGGAGTGAGATCCCAGTTGGGCTTTTTGGGTTGGAATGTGTTCTAGCCTGCATTTAAGCTCGCATTAATTAAAACAAAACTGCAATTCGATGAAAGTATTCTTGTATGTGATTTCCTTTTTGTGCTTCCTTTCCGGACAGTCTACGGAACTGGCTGCTAAGAATTTATTGATCGAAATGCCTATCACTCAAGAATTATTCTTGGTCTTTTATTCATTAACAGATCTGGGCCAAACTGATGAAAAATTGATCGCGCGTGATTCAGAATACTATCGACTTGTGCAAAGAGATTTTGCTCCATTCAAAAATCATCCACTTGTTGTCAAGTTTAATGAATATGTGAATTCATTAAGCAAAGGTGAGGCTTATTACATGTATAATAGTATGAGAATGAACGCCTGTATGTATGGATTGAATGCAAGTAACAAAATCTTTGTGAGAACAGATAAGAAATTCTATTCTTTTAAGAAGGACATTAAGTACCGACAGATGTTAACAAGCTTGCAGCCATTTGCCCAAGACGTAGACTTCTATAGTTTTTACATCAAGCATAAGCCTTTTTACAAAAAGATCGTAACGAATTATAAAGAGGAAATCCCTGTAGGAAATATGATTAAATGGTTAGAGCGCGAGTTCTCTTCTACATATGATTCGTATCAGATTTACTTTTCTCCACTTATTGGAGGATATCACAGTACTCAGAAAGTCAAAATCAAGGACAAGTATAAAACATTGATGTTTATAGGCGCACCACGAGATTCCTCAAGGAGTATTTTTACTGAATCTTATGTTCTTCGTAATTCTAGAATGTTATTTACGGAGATAGATCACAATTATGTTAATCCTGTAAGTGATAACCACTGGCAGGTGAATAAGGTGATGCACGACATAGACTGTTGGAATCATAAAGCTCAGGGACATATTTCGTCTTATCTGACCTTCAATGAATACATGACTTGGGCACTATTTAGATTCTATTTGATGGATTACTACGATAATGAAACGTCGGAGAAGATATGGGAAGAGACGGTGAATTATATGGTAAATGATCGAGGGTTTATCAAGTTTCGAGAGTTTGATGCATTTACGATTTCTTTGAGAAATCATGGTAAGAAAGTTGAGGAGATGTATCCTGTGATTTTGAAATGGGTTGATGACTATCCATGTAGGAGTACAATTGATGAATAAAAACCGAGTGATTAAGAGCATGCAATTGATCAGTGGGTCACTCACTTCCGTGGTTCTCTTCCTTACCAGGCTAATAGACTTTATTTTGCGGATCGTTCGCACCTACCTCGAATTGCTGTTTTTAATCCGAAATATGCATAGGTTTTCGTAACAGGTATCTTATACCAATTCTGTTTTAGAATTTCGCATATTTTCAAGTTTATAAAAGCAATTACTTCGTTAGAAATACTCATAATAGCTAAGGCTATCCTTGCGTTTTCTGCCTTGTACTTGATTTAACCCGAAATATGCATTAAGATATCTATTACGAGCTTAATCTGCTTCGATAATGGGAACGTCCAGCTCTTTTGATGCTCACCGTGATGGTGACCACG
>CALBVQ010000067.1 GCA_937969485.1 uncultured Saprospiraceae bacterium
GAATTTAGAACGCCACTTACTGTAATTAAAGGTGTAAATGAAAACAGTGATGCTCTTGAAAAAGAAAAATCCCTCATTCGTAGGAACAGTAATAACTTGTTGCAATTGATAAACCACTTACTTGATCTCTCTAAACTTGAATCAAGAAAACTTAAGCTAAACCTCAGCCAAGGAGATATTGTCAAATACATAGAATATTTAACTGCATCCTTCTTTTCTATGGCCGTAGAAAAGAAAATTCAATTGGAGTTCCAATCCGAAGTCGAGGAATTAACTATGAATTTTGATGAGCTTCGAACTCAACAGATTATTTATAATTTGCTTTCTAATGCATTAAAGTTTACTCCAGAAGGTGGTTCAATAAAGATCAATCTTGCTGTCGAGAACGAGGAGCTTCAAAAACTTAGAATAACAATACAAGATAGCGGACATGGAATACCTAAGCAAGATATCCCTCATCTTTTTGACCACTTCTACCAAGTAAGTAATTCGGTAACGAAGATCGGTGAGGGTACAGGCATAGGCCTCTCCTTGACAAAAGAGTTAGTCGAACTTATGGAAGGTGAAATTAGGGTCACAAGTACATTGAATCAAGGGTCAGCATTTGTTGTTGTCCTACCTATTCGCTCAACACTTTCTGACGAATTGATTCCATCAAACTTTGATATTGACAAAGAGGCCGTCCTTCCTTATATTTCTAATAAGACAACACAAAATAATCGATTGATTTCCCAGGAGTTAAACACTGCTGACGAAAACCTTCCAATTCTCTTACTCATCGAAGACAACGCTGATATTGTTACGTACATCTGCAGTATCCTAGAAGAGAAATATCAGATTGTGATCAGTATCAACGGAGAAATCGGAATCGAAAAAGCCATAGAAATCATTCCTGATATAATTATTAGTGATGTGATGATGCCCATAAAGGATGGATATGAAGTGTGCAAAACGCTTAAACAACATGAAAACACAGATCATATTCCTATCATTCTCTTAACTGCTAAGGCCAATGTCAGTGATAGATTAGAGGGTCTAAAATATGGAGCAGATGCCTACATTAATAAACCCTTTTTGAAAGAAGAGTTACTAATTCGACTTGATCAACTTTTGCTTGTAAGAACGAAAATTCAGGAAAAATACAGCAAGCAAATCATCGCTCCACAAGAAGTATTAACTGATGAAAAGGATGCATTCTTTAATAAATTAAAGGAGGTAATCATTACTAACATGTCTAATCACTTGTTTGGTGTTCCTGAAATGGCGAATGCATTATTTATGAGTCAGCCACAGGTTTATAGGAAGTCTAAAGCGCTTCTAGATAAGACACCTACTGCAGTCATAAATATGATGCGTCTCAATAAGGCAAAAGAATTACTTATAAACACGACTGATAGTATATCAGAAATTGCCGCAATAGTTGGATACAAAGATGCTAACTATTTCTCTAGAGTTTTCCAAAACAAATTTAGATCTTCTCCTTCGGTTTTTCGTAACCGACAGACTAGCAATTAGTTAGCATTTAAAACACATGCTATTAGATAGAATAATGCTAGTCATTTTTTCTCTATCGGTCAGCAATAGCAATAGCTTTGCAATGGCTGAGATGAAGAATTGGTATAAATTCAGCAAAAAAATATTACTAATAGTATCAAAACAAAAGAATGAAAAAGCACAATTTTTTTAAAATGGCTATCATGGTTAATTTTTTATTGATCATGATATCGTCTTGTGGAATATCAGAAACTGATGCATGTATCGATGTAACTTGCGAAAATGATGGCATCTGTATTGATGGTGATTGTGATTGTCCAGACGGATTTACTGGGGTTAATTGTGAAAACTTAGATGCAGCGAATGTACAAGCTCTTTTAGATAGTGGAAAAACGCCTAAAGAATTATTCGACGGAGGCTTGACTTTATTGCAACTCTATGGTAATATTTATGAAGGTGGTTATATTTTTTATTTAAATACAGCAGATGGCACAGGCATGGTTGCTGCAACAGAGAACCAAAGCAATGAAGTAATGTGGGGATGTAATGGAACAGATATAATAGGATTACCTAACGTTCTTGACTGTGCACTTGATTGCTTTCAACCAGAACCAGAAGATACTCTGGAAGGTGCAAGAATTGGTGATGGTAAAATGAACACTGAAGCTATTGTTGCAAATTGTTCAGATGTTGGTATAGGAGCACAGCTGTGTTATGATTTAGAGCTGAATGGAAAATCTGATTGGTTTTTACCTTCTCGTGGAGAATTAAATTTAATGTACGTTAATTTGTACGCTATGGGCCATGGTGATTTTCCAGATACTGGTTACATGAGTTCATCAGAGTTGGGTGCTCTCAACTTTTGGTATCAAAATTTTGGTAATGGGGTTCAAGCTAGCTTTAGCAATAAAATGGAGGAAGGTAGTGCTCGAGCTGCACGATCTTTTTAGAAAATTCCATATAGACCAGAATAATACCATTTAATATTTAGGTTATCGGAAAAGAATCAAGAGTTTTTCGAATGAGTTCGAGGCAAAAAAACATAGAGGAACCCGGAGGTTCGGCGAGGCTTTTTAACGAAGAAATCAGATGGAAAGCTTGGTAATTACCGACAATTTAGGTTTTAAATGGTATAAATTGTAGATCTAAAAACAGCATCTTGAACTTGTTGAAGATGCTGTTTTTACTTTAGGTATGATATACTAGATTAATACTTTTCTAATACTCACATTGAATCCTAATTTATTCAATACATAATACAGCCCACACTCCGATAATCTCTCAATGACTTAGAAATCAGAGAATTAGCACTTTACACACAGTAATAATGATAGAATAGTGCTAGTCCTTTTTTCTTGTTTGGCTGGCTTTGCTCATAGTTTTGCAGGGAAGATAATTACCAAGTAATATAATTTACCCCTTGATTGCCCCAAAGCAAAAAAGACCAATTATACTTGAAATTGCATTTTTTCAATTAAACAATTCTATTATGAAGCCACAACTACTTATTATATTTCTCTTATTAGCACAATTCCTTTCTGGACAAACCACTCTTATTCCAGACATGAATTTCGAACAAGAATTAATAGATCAGGGAATCGATACCAATGGAGCAACTGGTGACATCCTTAATGCCGATGCAGAATCAGTTACAGATTTAGATGTTAGCAGTGCCGGCATCACCAGTCTGGCAGGGATAGAAGCATTTAAGAATTTGACTGATCTAGATTGTGACCAAAATCAACTGACAACTTTAGATGTAAATATAAATACGGAATTGAAATATTTATCATGTAACGAAAACCAGTTGTCTAGTGTAGATGTAAGTGCGTGTGAAGCATTGGTAACACTGAAATGTGACGAAAACAAATTGACAAGCATAGATGTGAATACAAACACAAAATTATTAAGACTTTCATGCGACGACAATCTATTGATCAATTTGGATGTAACTAAAAATATTATACTGTCAGACTTATCATGTAAAAACAACCAGCTAAGTAATTTGGATCTAAGCTTAACGTCCAATTTGAGGGAATTATATTGTTTTAATAATAAATTATTCAGCTTAGATGTAAGTGGACATGCTAATCTCTGGGCTTTTGAATGTGGAAAAAATCTATTAGCAAGTTTGGATGTAAGCGCGAATACAGAATTAAAAAGATTTTATTGTGAAAACAACCTATTCCCTAGTTTAGATGTAAGTGCAAATAGCTTATTGAAAAACTTCATCTGTGGTAGTAATCAGTTGAGTAACTTGGATGTAAGTTTGAATACTGATTTGGAGGAATTAGTATGTAGCAACAATCAGTTGACTAGTTTGGATGTAAGTGCTAATCCAGCAATGTGGAAATTAGATTGTAGGGTCAATCAATTGACTAGTTTGGATGTCAGTGCGAACGAAGCTATGTCTGTGCTAATTTGTGACATTAACCAGTTGACAAGTATGAATATGACAATGCTGAACTTAGATAATATCAACTTTTTTAAAGCTAAAAGCAATCCAGGACTAACATGCATATCAGTAGATGATCCAACTAATGTACCTCTAACAATCAGCGATGCGGTAGATGCAGGAGTAATGTTTTCTTCAGCCTGCGAAACGACATCTACAAAAGACATATCATTTACTTCAATTAAATTGTTCCCCAATCCTACCACTGGTTTTGTTCACTTAGAAAATATCTCAGCAGAATCAGAATATATGAGAGTATATGATAACGTAGGTCAACTTGTATACACAGTCCAAAATCCAGGTACGGATGTAAATATTTCTCACCTGAATTCAGGGATGTACTATATCGTCATAAGCGAAAGAGAGATACATTATAGTGGGATATTAATAAAAGAATAAATCATCAAACAGGCATTGATGGAAGAGTTAAAAAAAATTTTCATCATGCGCTCAATGAATATTCAAATTATTCTAAGAATTGTACTCTTTAAATTTTCCGAATTACATAAATCGCTAACTATCAAGTTTTTAGCATTTAATGCACATGCACTTAGATAGAATAGTGCTAGTCTTTTTTTCTCTTTGAGGCTGGGCTTACCCTTAATTTTGCCTTGAAAATAATTACCAATTAAAACATTTACCCTGCTTCCCCAAAGCACCTAATGTAAATAACTAATACAAATCTTACTCCCTTAATAAACAAGAAAATGTTTTCAAAACTTAATACAAATAAAAGAATGGAATTTTCATCTACTTCATACTTTCGAAATACAATACTCATATTTTTCACGGTATTACTGGCTGGTGCACTGGACGCTCAAGTCTATGTAAATCATGCAGCCACAGGAGCAAATGACGGTAGTTCGTGGGCAAATGCTTATACAGAACTTCAACCAGCACTAATAGACGGATTTCAAGATGTCTTTATTGCAGAAGGTACCTACAAACCAACTGAAGCACCAGATGGCAGTTCCACTAATCCTCGGGATAAAGCTTTTTTTGTTGCATCTCCTATCACTATAAAAGGTGGATATGATCCGAGCACTGGGCTTCAAAATGGAAGTGCAACAATACTAAGTGGAGACTTAGCTGCGTCAGGTAATATAACAGACAACGCTTATCATGTATTAATAATAAAAGATTTCTTTGGCTCATCCCCGACTTTCGACAATATTACCATACAGGACGGAAATGCAAATGGAACAGGCAACATTACATTTGTAGGCGAAAGCTTCAGCAGAGGAACTGGAGGAGGTATACTTAATTCAATAGGTTCATCGGAGACTCTAAGCAATTGTATTTTTACATCTAATTATGCTACCACAGGAGGTGGAATGTATAATATTGCTTCCCCTACACTTACAAATTGTACTTTTCTGTTCAATGAAGCAACTAGTGATGGAGGTGGAATCTATAATAATACAAACTCAA
>CALBVQ010000068.1 GCA_937969485.1 uncultured Saprospiraceae bacterium
GATGAAATCATTACCGCCACAAATTTAAGTACAGATGGAGTTTACACTTCGGTTGGTACTTATCCTCATTCAGAGATTGTGGGCTTGCTTATGAATTTATCAGACAAGGTGAAGCTTGACCCAGCATTACTTCTTAAGGAATTTGGGAAGTATTTATTTGATACCTTTTTAAGAAATTACCCTCAGTTTTTTACCTCGGTAGATAATGTTTTTGATTTTCTTCATTCGATTGATGCTCATATTCACGTTGAAGTATTGAAGTTGTATCCTGACGCTACATTACCGAAATTTGAAACTAAAGAGGATGGGGATGGAAACATGACAATGGTCTATTCAAGTGAAAGGAAGATGTCAGCTCTAGCAGAAGGACTTATGGAGAAATCAATAGCTTACTATGGAGAAAGTTACACTATTGCGGTAGAGAATATTACTGAAGATGGCAAACAAGTGAAATTTACTATTTCAAAAGCTTAAAATGACTGAACTAGAACTACTTAGGCGCAGGTTGGAAAGAGAGAAAAGTGCTAGAAAGCAGGCAGAGAGCATCCTTGAGGCAAAGGCACTAGAACTATATGCTGCTAATGAATCTCTTAAGAAGCTTAATGAAAGTCTAGAAGAACAGATTCTTGAAAGAACTAGTGCATTGCGAGAGAGTGAATCGAAGTATAGAAATGTCATTGATCAGGTTTCAGATATTATTTACACTACTGATGAAGATGGAAAATTTACATTTATCAACGCAGCTGGGAGCAGTGCTTTTGGTTACACATTAGATGAGATTCTAGGGCGGCAGTACATTGAATTTGTGCCTGAAGACTATAAGAATAGTATTTATGAATATTATATTTCTCTCAAAGAACGAGAGGTAAGCAGTGACTACTTTGAGTTCCCTATTAGGTCAAAGGAAGGGCAGGTCCATTGGATCGGACAAAATGTTAATAGAATTGAAACAGCAGATGGTAGATTGTCTTTTAATGCAGTAGCGAGGGATATTTCTTTAAGAAAGCAGGCAGAGAAAGACCTAGAGAAAGCACAAACAGCTCTTGCTTACAATGAAGCAAAATACAGGTCTGTTCTTGAAAATATGGACTTAGGGCTAATGGAGGTAGATGTGGAAGGTAAAATCGTGAGAGTTTACAAGACATTTTGTGAACTGACAGGATATACAGAAGCAGAATTAATTGGCAGAGATGCTCTGGAGACATTTATCGTAGAGGGTTTCGAAAAAGTTCTTGAGGAGCAGGATAGTAACAGATTAAACAAGCAATCAGGTGTGTATGAAGTCCAAATCAAACATAAGGACGGACGACATATTTGGGTTCTAATAAGTGGAGCGCCTTTTTATGATGATAACGGCGAGGTAATAGGTTCATTAGGAGTGCATTACGACATTACAGATCGAAAAGAGCTAGAAGATAGTTTGAGAGTTGCTAGACATAAGGCTGTCAAAGCACAAAAAGCAGAACAGCAATTTCTAGCTAATATGAGTCATGAAATCAGAACACCACTGAATGCAATTATTGGGATGTCGCATTTACTTCGAGATACAGAATTAGATGGACAGCAGAAGGAGTTTATTAATATTTTATCTGATTCTGCGGGACTCCTCAAAGGCCTTGTCTCAGATATTCTCGATATCTCGAAAATTGACTCTGGTATGGCAGAGCAGACAAATTCTAATTTTATTTTAATCGAATTACTTGAAACACTAGTTAATACCTTTGCTATAAGAGCTGCAGAAAAAGGTATCTTACTGAGCTATCAAGCAGATACAGACTTGGATGTTGTATTATTTAGTGATAGACAGTGGATTAATCAAGTGCTTATTAACTTGATAAGTAATGCGATCAAATTCACAGATGTAGGAAAAATCTGTTTGATTGTTAATAAAGTGAAAGAACAAAATGGGGTTCTTACTCTATATTTTGAAGTGAATGACACCGGCGTTGGTATCAGAGAAAGTGAATTGAAGAATATTTTTAGTTCATTCAAACAGGCCAACAGCGATGTTCGTAAAACATATGGAGGAACAGGACTTGGCCTGTATATATCCAGTAAGCTGGTTTCAATGCTGGGAGGTGATCTTCAAGTGCAGTCAACTGAACTAAAGGGGAGTCGATTCTTTTTCACTTTGGATATTAAGAAATCGGGCGAACAAGCAAGTATTTCAAGAAATATAAATGAAGGTAAGGTTGATGGCTTTGCAGGTTACAAGATTCTGATAGTGGAAGACAATAAAATGAATCAAACATACATCACTTCTTTGTGCAAGAAATGGAAAATAGATTACGATGTTGCCGAAAATGGCAAAGAAGCCGTAAAGGCTTTTAGCCAAAAGCCATATGATCTCGTATTTATGGATTTATCGATGCCAATCATGGACGGGTATGAGGCGACTAGGTTAATTCGTCTTATTGATAAACCACCCATACCTATCATCGCACTAACAGCTTCTACTTTTCTGTCAAAGAAGCAGCTTGCCTTACAGGCTGGAATGACAGACTTCCTAGCAAAACCGTTTATACCACAAGATTTGTTTCAAATGCTGGGGAAATATCTAAAGCTTAAACCAGATGAAGGGAATAAGATGAATGAAAGTTTTACGTTTGATAAAAGGTTAGAGGCTGAAACTTTGAAAGAATTTTATCAAGATGATGTCGCATACGCGCTTGAAATGTTTGAAACTTTTCAATCGATTATTGAACAAGAGCTAAGTACCTTAAATGACTTAGTAAAATTGGGGGACCTAAAGAGAATAGGTAGTCAGGCACATAAGATTAAGCCGATTTTTACGATGGTGGGGCTCAATAGTATTTCTACATTGTGCGAAAATATAGAACGTGAAGTTAATGAGATTAGCCGAGATGAATTACAAGCAAGGTTTAATAAAATAGAAGAATTAGTAATTGATTCACAAGAGATAATTCAGTCTGAAGTGGATCGATTGCGTAAGATTGTAAAATCCAGAGGATGATAAAAACTATTATAGTTGAAGATGAGATAATGGCAAGAAAGTCATTAGAAAAATTGTGTGAGTGGTATAGTTCGATAGAACTTGTTGACTCTTTCGAAAACGCCGATGATGCTTTGAAATTGTTGGAAAAGCAGAGCATTGAACTCATTCTGTTAGATATTGAATTGCCTGGAATGAGTGGTTTTGACCTAGTTGAAAAGATTCCTTACTTGCCTCAGATAATTTTTACAACAGGGAATAAGGAATATGCTTACGAAGCATACGAATATGACATAACCGACTTCTTAAAAAAACCAGTTTCTGCTGATCGTTTTGATAAGGCGATTGACAAAGTACTTAAAATTAAAGACCAGAGAAATGCAATTGCCTCTTCAAGTGCTTTACATGAACTTTATATTAAATCTGATGGCAGGTATGTTAGACTTGGATACAATGATATTGAATACTTTGAAAATGTGGGAGATTATATAAAAGTGTTTACAAGTCATGGCAGTTACGTCTTTCATGACACAATGAAGGCTTTGGATGCTAAGATCAAGAATCCACGATTCTTGAAGGTACATCGCTCATACATTGTCAACTTATCAAAGATTGTGGATATTGAAGACAATACGATCGTCATTGATAAGAAAGTGATTCCGGTCAGCAGGGCTTATAAGAATGTATTACTCTCTAGTCTCAACATCATCTAATGGCCACAGTCATATTTACATTAAGTTATCCACTATAGCGGAAAAGAAGCTTGTGATGACAGTCCATATATCAATTTAACCTACTATCCCGTCCAGTTCCCTTAACTCCTTAATTCTATAAGTTGCCTCTTCAGCGGAATGGTTCCGATTAAACACATCGATATAGCAGGTGTCAAACCCAAAATTGCTTGCCCCCTTAATATCGGCAACCGGGTTATCACCAATCATTAGCACCTTAGATTTTTCAGGCATGCCTGCTTTTTTCCAAGCATATTGAAAATAGGCGTTCTCAGGCTTCGCATATCCTATCTCATCACTTACAACAACCGCGGCAAAATACTGATCAAAATTTACCTTCGTTAACCGTGGCCTCTGCACTTCTTTCAAGCCATTCGTTACCGCTACTAATTGATGCGTTTTGCTGAATTTTCGAAGTGTTTCTTCCGCATTATCTATAAAGCGTGGATTCTCGACTAGCTTTTTCAGATAGACACGATTGATGTGCATTCCATCTATTTTAATTCCAAGCTCTTTCGCCGTATCTTCAAACCTAACCCTACGAAGGGTCACTCCATCTATCAATTTATTTTCGAAATGAGTCCAAGCGGCATGATTGTGCCGATGATAAACCTCCTTGAAGTGATCGTCATATGGTAATCCTACTATCTCGGCAAAGCTTTGAAGCGCAATTTCGGAACTGGCACTAAAGTCAAACAAAGTATTGTCGAGATCGAAGAAAAGATGTGTGTATTTACTCATTATTTCAAAGTTATTTTCATTTTTTCTTCTTTATCCTTTAGTTGAAATACATAGACGTATTCACCAGCCTCAAGATATATTTTTTCGTCTTCTCTTGCCTCGATCATTGAGGCACTTTCGACGTATTTTCTCAAAGAGACTTCTTTCTTTTTATCAATGCTGTAATCAACATTGATATAAGAAAAGCCTGTTGGAATTTCTTGGCTGTATTTTTTCAAAACATCTCCATTTTTTGTTTCTAGCCTTACCGTCATTTTTCCACCTGCCCTGGCATAAATAGGGATTTCTGTGTCTGCTGTTGTCAGTATTCCCTGCCAATTTTTATTTCCCCAACGACTGGAAGCTCGGCCTATTAAATCCTCTTGTACAATAAAGTCGCTTTCTGGAGCTTCACGCTGTGCATAAATGGGATCTAGATCAATTTTGTAAATCGAACGTCCGTGTGTGCCTATCAGCAAATCTTTGTCCCTCTTATGAATGACAAGGTCGTGCACTGCTACCTTAGGTATTTCATTCGAAATCAGCTCAAAGGTTGTTCCATAATCTTTACTTATGTAGGTACTGTGATCAGTCCCCACATAAAGTATTTCAGGATAATGCGGATCTTCCTTTATTACATTCACTGGCTCATCAGGAAGCCCACTACTGATCTTGTTCCATGAATTGCCATAATCGGTCGAACGATACACCAATGCTTCGAAATTATCCCACCTGTAGCCATTTAGAGACATGTATACCGTTGCTAAGTCATGTGAGCTAGCTTCAATGCGACTTACCCAAAACTCTTCGGGTAGCCCTTCCGTAATCTTATCCCAAGTAGCTCCGCCATTCATCGTACGATAAAGCATCCCATCATCACTCCCAGTGTACATTAATCCAAATTGCAATTTCGATTCAGATATACTCGTCAATGTACCATATGCCACATCACCTTTTCTACCTCCATTCGTCAAGTCTGGAGAAATCGCTGTGAAATCTTTTCCTTGATTCATCGATCTCATCAACCTATTTGCACCCATATAAAGGATATCCTGGTTATGACTTGATAACATCACTGGCGTCTGCCAATTCCAACGATAAGGACTATCTCCCAGTTCATGTTTCGGAGTGATATACTCCCTATCATTAGTTTCCGTGTTGATTCGGAAGTAATTTCCAAACTGAAATCCTGTGTAAACTGTTTTGTTATCTCTAGTATCCACTGCTATTTGCATACCATCCCCACCCATTATGGATCGGTATGGATATTGTCCTCGTTGGTGCCACGAAACTCCTGCATTATATTGGTGACTCCCCATCCAAACCCCATTGTCTTGTAGTCCTCCATACACATTATATGGTTCGGCATGATCTACATTGATCGCGTAAAACTGACCCACAGTAGGGGAGTTACATTTGAAATAGTTAGCTCCTGCATCGTACGAAATATTTACTCCACCATCATTCCCATTAATTATGTGATTAATATTCTTAGGGTTAATCCATAGCGCATGATGATCAGCATGAACGTTCTCTTTCCCTATGTTATCAAAGGTCTTTCCTCCATCTTGTGATCGATACAATGGCACTCCAGCTATATAGACTGTCTCAGGACTTTCAGGAGCTACTTGTACCACCCCAAAATAATAGCCGTAACTATTGTAGACTCTTTCAAGGAGGTCCTCGTGCGTCTTGGTCCAGGTAGTACCTTCATCTGTACTTTTATATAAGCTTGCGCCTATTACTGGTGAATCAATTAGCAACTTATTGGCATCTTCAAGATATGTCGCTAAATCTACTGGTTTTACTTTTTCTGCCTTCGCCATTTTTTTTACCGACTTTGCAGTGTACTTTTCTGGGAAGTAGTTATCTCGCAGAAATTCGTCAAGTTTCTCGTCCTCAAGCTTAATGAACGCATCTATTGTCATCGTTTTAAAATCATCAAGTGCTAAACCTTCCTTACTCTCCTTACTCTTTTCTTGCCTATCATAATTGTCTAACAGTGCATAGATTGTCGCATTTTGGTATGAATCATAGGTCATTGTAAGACCAATTCTGCCTGTTCCACTTGTTGCGGGAAATCCGTTATTTCCATTGCTTATCCTAGCCCATGTTGTACCTCCGTCACTGGATTTGTAAATTCCGGATTCTGAGCCTGATTCAACGAAATTCCAGGCCTTTCTGTCTCGTTCCCAAGCTGCTGCGTAAAGTGTATTTGGTTTTTGCGGGTCCTGAATTAAGTCCACTACTCCTGTTTTATCAGAAATATAGAGTGTCTTCTTCCAAGTTAGCCCTCTGTCTTCACTTACGTATACGCCTCGCGCTTCATTTTTCGAATACAGGTGACCGAGCGATGCGACGTAAATCTTATTGGGATTTGCAGAGTCTATTATCACCCTACCGATATGATGTGTATCGTCTAATCCACGATGAGTCCATGTTTCACCCCAGTCAATACTGTGAAATACACCCACTCCTGAGTACGAAGATCGGCTGGAATTCACCTCTCCTGTTCCTACCCACACTTCCCCAGTTTCCCAGTTTACATCGATATCGCCGATTGTCATTACGATTTCTTGCTGAAAAAGTGGTTCGAAACTGGCACCATTGTTTATTGTTTTCCAAAGCCCTCCTGAAGCATATGCTACGTAGAATTCATGTGGTGCCTCGGGGTTAACGTCGAGATCTACCACTCTTCCGCTCATAACAGTAGGACCGATGTTTTCGGCCTTGATATTAGCGTATGTACTTTTGGCGGAAGCCATATTTTTTGCAGAAGTACTGTTAATTCTATTCGCTGTAGAACTTGTAGGTGGAAATGTTTGGGCTCTTAATCCACTGCAGATAAGAAGTAGCAAAAGGTATAGGGTAACTCTCATATAGTAAAATATTTATGATAATTCGAAACGAAACACCTGCTGATTTGTATACTTAACTGCGCATTGTTTCTTGTCGCTAAGCTAAGACATTTTGTATTTTATACCAATTTTGGTGTGAATTGTGGGTAGGTTTGTCAAACAGAAATTTATTACTATGGATCTAATCACTTGTCGAAGGAGATTCAAAATAACGGTATTGTTGTCGTTTAGGTTGTATGTTCTAGCTAAGAATAATTTATTGTTGACCCTGATATACACTTTACTAGGTACTTAAATTGAAACTATGGATATGGAAAAAATCTTTCGAGTTATTATTTTTGGCGTGATAGCTCTCTAACTTTTGTAGGCGTGGTTGTATGGGAATAGACAGGACGAAAATGTATGATGTTGTGATTGCAGGAGCTGGTTTAGCTGGCTTAACTGCTGCATTGCATTTACGCAAACAAGGGTGGGAGGTGCTTTGTGTAGAAAGGGATGCCTTGCCCCGTCATAAGGTCTGTGGGGAGTACGTGTCTAATGAAATTCGCGAGTATTTATATTTTTTGGGGTTTAACCCCAAAAAATATGGGTGTGTAGAAGTTGAACAATTCAGGATGTATGGCCAAAGTGGGAAGTCACTTTCACACAACTTAAAAATGGGAGGATTTGGGCTTTCCAGATATACAATGGATCAAGCGTTATTCGAAATTGCGCTTGATGCAGGTGTTGATTTCATACGAGACGAGGTAACTGCAGTAACTACTACAGATCAAAGTGTCATTCAGACGCTTAGCGGTGTTACTGTTAGTTGTAAATTATTCATATCAGCTGCTGGTAAACGTTCCAAAATCGATAAAGCACTATCACGAGAATTTATGCAGAATCGTACGCACTGGATGGGAGTAAAAGCCCATTATACCGGGCAGTGGAATCCGAAAGAAGTGGCTTTGTACCAATTCGACGGCGGTTACTGTGGAATTTCGAATGTAGAAGATGATCGCGTAAACGTATGTTATTTAGTGCGGACGGATGAATTTAAAAAGTACGGCGACTTTGATGAATTTGAGAATAAAGTCATTTGCGCCAATCCTGCTTTTAATATGGCTATAGATCAGCTTGAAAGAGTAATGGAAAGGAAGGTAATAAGTCAAATCTATTTCGGTAAAAAGGAAAAGGGTAGCCAACAAGCCTCCTATCTTGGCGATGCTGCTGGAATGATTTATCCTCTTGCTGGAAATGGTATGGCTATGGCTATTCACAGTTCTAAGCTCTTCTGTCACTTTGCAGATGAGTTTCTAAGAGGGGAAAAAACGCGGATGGAGATGAACGCATCTTATGCTAAAAAGTGGGATATGGTTTTTCAAGCCCGCATCACGCGCAGCCGATTAATTCAATCGCTTATGAGTCAGAAGGTTTTATCCAAACTGGCTATGAATACTCTTCCGTATTTTCCATGGATTCTGTCGAGGATTATCGAAGGTACGCATGGCGATACAGTTCGACTTGAAAATGAAAAAGCAACCTATGAGAAAACTACCTAAAATTGAAGATATAAACCAGCGTTCGCAAGAGCTTGAAATTCTTGATGAAACAAGTTTTTCACTTGATGTTATCGATGAAATTTATGAGAATATCAATAGGGTGAATAAATGGCTTGGAGGTGATGCCGCAACGCTTTCAGCAATCAAAAAAGAAGTGCAAGGTCGCAGTCATGTGAAAATAGTAGATATAGGATCGGGTGGAGGAGGAATGTGCCGAAAAGTTTCTAATTTACTTACAAAGATGAATGTCTCGCATCAAGTGGTAGGTATTGATATCAGTAACGAATCTCTTCAGATTGCGCGCAACCGCTCTGCGGATTATCCATATGTTAAGTTTGAAAAGATTGATATCTTCGGGGAGGAATTTCAAAAAATGGAAGCTGATATAATTATCTCCACATTGACCTTTCATCACCTCAGTGATAATCAGATCACAGATGTTCTAGAAAATTGCCTGTTCAATAAGGAAGTTGTGGTAATTATTAATGATTTACATCGATCTAAACTAGCTTTTTATCTATTTCGCCTGATTTCTTACGTTTTCTCTCTTCATATCATTAACAGATATGATGGATTAATTTCTATATTACGTTCTTTTACGAGGTCTGATCTACAGACTTTTGAAACAAAATTAACACACAAGCATCCTGCATTGGTAAGTGATATTTCTTGGAAATGGGCTTTTCGATGGTTATGGATAATAAAGAAAGTATGAGCGTAAAAATTACAACTGTAGCGAAAGCCCTGCCGCAATATTCAAGACCAACGTCAGAAATAATTCCTTTTCTTGACGTGTGGTTGCATGGTCAAGACGAGAGATTTCAGAGGAAAGTGAAGAAGATTTTTGAAAATGCTGCGGTTGACAAGAGATACTCGATCATGTCTGCAGAGGAGGTTTTTACAAATACGTCATTTGAGAGTAAGAATAATATCTACGCAAGGGAAGTTAAAAAGCTAGGACGGGAAGTGTTGGAAAAGGCACTAAGTAAAGCATCTTGGTCACCGGATAGTATTGATTTTATTATTACGGTGAGCTGTACTGGAATAATGATACCCTCATTGGATGCCTACTTGATCAATGATTTGCAGTTACGTCAAGATGTTGTGCGATTGCCGGTTACAGAAATGGGCTGTGCAGCTGGGGTTTCTGGAATTATCTACGCCAAGAATTTTTTGAGAGCCAATCCTGGAAAAAGAGCGGCTGTAGTTGCGATTGAGTCGCCTACTGCGACGTTTCAGCATGACGATTATTCTATGGTAAATGTAGTGAGTTCAGCAATTTTTGGTGATGGAGCTGCGTGTGTGTTACTCAGTAGTCATGAGCAGGATGAAGGTCCTGAGATCGTCGATGAACAGATGTATCATTTTTATGATGCAACTTCTATGATGGGCTTCTCCCTTCGTAATACTGGTTTACAAATGATACTCGACAAGGAGGTTCCAAATAAAATTAAAGAGCATTTTCCACATATTATCAATCCGTTTCTGGCTAAAAACAACTTGGAGATCAATGATGTTAGTCATCTGATTTTCCATCCGGGAGGCAAAAAGATTGTTCTTACTGTGGAGGAGTTGTTCGGCGCGATGGGTAAGAATATTGATGATACTAAAGAGGTCTTACGGCTGTATGGAAATATGTCAAGTGCAACAGTGCTATATGTTTTAGAGCGTTTTATGGATAGAGGCGTTGCAAAAGGAGAATATGGGTTAATGTTAAGTTTTGGGCCTGGGTTCAGTGCGCAAAGAGTTTTGTTGAAATGGTAAAAATTAAAGTATGGAGAAACAAGAATTTCTAGGTAAATGGGGAATAATTCTTGGTGGTAGTTCTGGGCTGGGTTTGGCTTCCGCCAAAAAGTTAGCAAGTCATGGAATGAATTTGATTGTTATTCACAGGGATCGTAAAGCTGATTTGAAGGCTATAGAGACCGAGTTTGAGGAAATTCGAAAGATGGTACAGCTGGAGAATTTTAATTTTGATGCGATCAATCCATCTAAGATGACTGCAATGATCCAGGAAATACTGGAGATCTGTGGCAATGGAAATGTTCACTTATTATTACATTCGATCGCCAAAGGTAACCTAAAACCGATTGCGTTGGAAGGTCCTGGATTGACAGGATTAGATTTTAACTTGACGATTACAGCGATGGGAATTAGTTATTACGATTGGGTAATGGAGCTTTTGCGACAAAATATATTTGCAACACCAGCTCGGGTGATTGCATTTACAAGTGAGGGATCTCAAAAAGTGCACCAGAACTATGCTGCAATTTCGGCAGCTAAGGCGGCATTAGAATCTATATCTCGTTCTCTAGCTCTAGAATTAGCACCTTACAGGATAACTTCGAACTGTGTTATGGCCGGGACTACAGACACAAATGCCTTTCGAGCAATACCCAATAACAAAGACTTAGAGTCCTATAGTATACAAAGAAACCCTTACGGAAGACTGACACAACCAGCAGAAGTTGCCAACGCAGTATATTTACTTTGTCGACCCGAAGCAGAATGGATAAATGGAATTATCTTAGCAGTTGATGGAGGAGAACATTTAAGATAAGTGTCAAATGGAAAGCTGGATAATTGATTTGTTGCCATACGGAGAGAAATTTAGATTTGTTGATAAGATCCTCGAGGTCGATGACAGCTCGATTACAGGAGAATATACTTTTCATGGAGACCACGAGTTTTTTCAACATCATTTTATAGAGAATCCTATCGTACCAGGTGTGATCTTAACCGAATGTGCCGCGCAGATTTCTTTAGCATGTTTAGGGGTATTCTTACTAGGAAAGGAGTATGATTTTAGCAATTTTGCATTTGGGATGACATCATCTAAGGTAGATTTTTATATTCCAGTACTTCCTGGTGATAAAGTAACAGTAGTGGCTGAAAAGCAAGTATTTAGGTTTGGTAAGTTGAAGTGTGCGTTTAAGATGTTTAATGCTGTTGATAAGCTGCTATGCAGAGGAGAGCTTGCAGGAATGATGAAGTAGTCAGCGGATGTAATTGAATTCTTGCACAATTAATATAAATTATGAATAGAAGGGTAGTAGTCACTGGCATGGGGGTAGTAGCACCTAATGGTATAGGATTAGATCATTTTCACGCAGCTCAATGCAAGGGAGAATCAGGAATCCGTCATATTGCTAAACTTGAAGAATTGAAATTTTCTTGTCAAGTAGGGGGAGTGCCGGAGTTATCGGGGGAAGTTCTTAATAAGTATATGACAGCTTTGGAGCAGCGGATGATAGTGGCAAATAGTATACGATATGGAGTGGTAGCTGGATTGATGGCCTGGGAAGATGCGGGGTTGAGTGTAAATGAAGAAGCGAGAAGGCCTGATGCGGGTATTATTTTTGGCGCAGGGATAAGTGGTGTAGATAAGTTCAGAGAGGCTATTTATAAAGTGGATGAACTAAATGTGAGGCGGCTGGGAAGTACGGTTGTAATCAATACGATGGCAAGTGGCATCAGTGCATTTTTGAGCGGGAAGATAGGAGCTGGGAATCAAGTCACTACGAATAGTTCAGCTTGCGTGACAGGTGCTGAAAGTATAAGCATGGCATATCAGCGTATCAAACATGGCTATGCGGATTGCATGTTGGCAGGAAGTACAAGTGAGGATGGGCCTTATATATGGGGTGGATTTGATGCTATGCGAATCCTTAACCGCACATGTAATGAGAACCCAGCAGCGGCATCTCGGCCTTTAAGTCAGTCAGCTAAGGGATTTGTACCTGGAAGTGGTGCAGGAGCTTTGGTGCTCGAAACATTGGAGTCAGCTGAAAATAGAGGAGCAACCATATACGCAGAAATTTTAGGAGAATTCACTAATTCTGGCGGCCACAGAGATGGGGGATCGATGACGGCACCTAACGGGAAGGCTGTTCAAGATTGTATTTTGGGAGCTATCAATCAGGCTAAGATTTCACCTGGTGAAATAGATTACATTAATGGACACCTCACCGCAACGACGAAGGACGGCTTCGAGATAGCTAATTGGAAACAAGCTTTGGGGGTAACCCCAGAAAATTTTCCACTAATCAATAGTACGAAATCAACTATCGGTCACTGCTTGAGTGCATCAGGTTCAATAGAGGCAGTTGCAACAATCTTACAGCTGAAAAATGCGGTAGTTTATCCTTCAATCAATTGCGAAGATTTACATGAAGAAGTACTTAGCGAGATAAATTCCTCCGCTGTAGCTCAGCAATTGGTGAACAAAAACATAGAAATTGCAGTCTCTGCAAGTTTCGGTTTCGGTGATGTGAATGGTTGTCTGGTGCTGCGGAGGCTATAGATTTGGTGGGTTAGCGTAGGAAAAGGAGTGCTGAAGGTGTCGGTTTTCAACATAAACTTGTAAGTCGGCACAAAAGGCTGTTTGCTTGGTCATAATAGATTCAATCTGAATTATGCAATAGGTTTTCGTCAATAGAGCTTATACCAATTCTGTTTTAGAATTTCGCATATTTTCAAGTTTATAAAAGCAATTACTTCGTTAGAAATACCCATGATAGCTAAGGCTATCCTTGCGTTTTCTGCCTTGTACTTGATTTAACCCGAAATATGCATTAAGATATCTATTACGAGCTGAAACTGCTTCGACAATGGGAACGTCCAGCTCTTTTGATGCTCACCGTGATGGGGACC
>CALBVQ010000069.1 GCA_937969485.1 uncultured Saprospiraceae bacterium
ACTGCTTGTTTATATTACATAAGCTACCTCATATATTATCATAGTATTACATCTCATTTTTTTTAAGGTTTCTGTTATTATCCGATCAGCTGGCGATGAGCCCTTTCTCTCAAGCTTATATCCGTGCATGCATAAGCTTACTGTTATTCTTCGTGATGGAACAGAGCTTGGCAGTTTGCGCAGTGATTATATATAGTATGAAGAAAGCACCCTATATATCTTATTCGTATCATTAACTAGTAATTTGCCTCCAGTTATTTATTATAGTATACAACGGGCTCATGATTACAAGACCTATAAACAAGTGCATAAATCCCTATCGAGTTTCTACCATATAATATATATACTATATCATTATGGTTGAAGGAACCGACTTAGGCAGTGTGCAGGATAGGTATATACTTTAAAGAAAGCACCCTTTGTATCTTAGTCGTATCATTAACTACTGATTCGCCTTCGGTATATATTATAGTATACATTAAACTCAAGATTGTAGGACCTATTGCCATGTGTATAAATCCCTATAGAGTTTCTACTATATAATATATATACTACATCATTATGGTTAATGGAACGGAGCTTGGCAGTTTGCACAGTAATTTTATCTAGTGGGAAGAAAGCACCCTATGTATCTTAGTCGTATCATTACCTACTGATTCGCCTTCAGTATACATTATAGTATACATTAAACACAAGATTGCAACACCTATTGCCATGTGCATAAATCCCTGTAACGTTTCTACTATATAATATACTATATCATTATGCTTGATGGAAGCCATGCGTGTGCTTGATACAATCTTTCAGTCAAACTGAAACACCTCATTCGTCCCTTGCATGAAAACCTGTACCATCATTTCTAGTTGTACAAGCTACCAGCTAGAGCTTTTGGCGGAAGCCAAACTCGACAAACGGATCAATTTTGGCGGAAGCCAAAACCTGCTATATCATATTCAGTCGATTCCTGACTGCGCTGCTACAAAGCAGATAAAACTTCTTACCATCTGGAACACGCACTCTCTCTTCAGCTAATGTGCTTGCCGAAGTTTTCTTAATCTTGTTGAAAAGATTGATATAATACTTGTACGCTAAATAAACACCCAATCTGCAGCCCTTTGGTAATTTAGTAATTCCTACATATCCAGCAGCAAAGTCCTTCGAAATATCAGCTTCGATCTCTTGCTTTTCCATATTGTTGAACTGCAAATAGTCTAACCCTGGGAAATAAGTACGTCCCCTTTCTTCATAATCACTCTTAATATCTCGCAAGAAATTGATTTTCTGGAAGGCTGAACCCAGTTTGCGTGCTGATTCTTTTAATGTATCATACATTTCTACATCATTCTCTGTAAATATCTTCAAGCACATTAATCCCACCACTTCCGCGCTACCATATATATATTTATTGTAAGCTTGCCACTCATAATCCGTTTTCTCTAGATCCATTTCCATACTATCTAGAAAAGCATCAATTAATTCTGTATCAATTCCATATTCATGAACTGTTTTCTGGAAAGAGTGTAAAACTGGATTAAGACTTAGTTCTTGCTTAATGGCTTCATGGGTATCTTTTCTGAACTCATCGAGTAGTAATTTCTTATCGTGATTATGAAAAGTATCAACGATCTCATCGGCAAATCTCACGAAACCATATATATTATATATGGGTGGTCTGTATTGAGGTTCAAACATTTTGATGCCTAATGAAAAGGACGTGCTGTACTTATTCGTAATTAGCTTACTGCATTCCTCGCAGCTTTTGTCGTAGAGCTTAATCATAACGTCTGTTTAATAATTTCTTTTGCAACAACACATCCTGATATTATTGAAGGAGGAACTCCGGGACCAGGAGTAGTTAGTTGTCCAGTGTAAAATAAGTTTTTTATTCTCTTATTTCTCAACTTCGGCTTTAAAAATGCTGTCTGTCTTAGTGTATTTGCTAATCCGTACGCATTTCCCTTGTATGAATTATATCGAGATTCGAAATCGTTCATCGCAAAAGACCTCTTATATATAATATGTGGCGCTATTGTTTCACCTGTTTTCTGTTCTAGCCGCTCAATCACCTTATTAAAATTCTCTTCACGCTTAATTTCGCTATCTTCTAGGCCTGGAGCGAGAGGAATAAGTAGAAACATATTTTCCTTACCTTCAGGAGCAACACTTTTGTCGGTTTTTGACGGCACGCAAGTGTAAAATAAAGGAGCAGTTGGCCATTGAGGCGTCTCATATATTTCGTTGGCATGTGTATTGAAATCCTCGTCAAAAAATAGGTTATGATGAGTAAGACCCGAAATTTTCTTGTCAATGCCCAAATAAAATAGCAATGAACTTGGCGCCATTACTCTTTTGTCCCAGTAACTATCAGAATAATTTCTAGAATTCTCATCTAGCAAGTGGGTATCAACGTGATTATAGTCTGCATTCGCAATAACATAATCAGCCTCGTACTGATTCGCAGACGTATGAATGGTTGTTGCCAGTCTATTTTCCGTATCAATCTTGTGTACCGTCTCATTGAAATGAAATTTTACTCCTTGCTCAACAGCAATCTTGTGCATCGCTTTGGAAATTTCATACATTCCTCCCTCGGGGTACCACGTGCCTAGAGTGATATCGGCGTAGTTCATCAAACTATATAGCGCTGGAGTCTTCTCGGGTTTAGCACCCAAAAATAAAACTGGGAATTCCAGGAGCTCGACAATCATGGGATTCTTAAATAGCTTACGAATCGCCTTTGAAATTGAAGAAAACATCTGAAGTCTAAGCGCACTTTTTGCAATCCGTAGATCAATAAATTCAGAAAGTCCATGACTTGGCTTCCATACGAATTCGTTCATTCCTACGTCATACTTGTATTTGGCTTCCGCCAAAAAGGTTCTCAGCTTTTCGCCAGCACCTTTCTCCATTGATTCAACCAAATCTATTACAGCATCTTCACCAGCAGGGACATCTACCGAAGTGTTATTTTTAAAGAATACTCGGTAAGAAGGATCTAACCTCTTTAATTTGTAAAAATCTGAAGCTGTTTTTCCAAAGTGCTGATAGAAATTCTCAAATACCTCAGGCATCCAATACCAGGAGGGCCCCATATCAAAAACAAATCCCTGTTCTTTGAACTGAGAAGCTCGACCACCTGGGCCCTCGTTTTTCTCAACCACAATCACGTCGTGTCCTTCCTTTGCAAGGTATGCAGCGCTTGAAAGACCTGCAAATCCGGAACCTATAATAACAATGCGTGACATATAATAATTAGTGAGTTGAAGTAATAGAGAATAAAACCTCTTTCATACTGTTTTGTTCAACTTAATTAACAAAAAAACTAAACAAAACTACCATTCGCGTTTCAAATTAGGAAATTATATACTTTAACTGATTCAATTCGTAATGAAAAATTTCACCCATTTTGTTAAGTGCTAATTTTCCTGAAGGACCTATTCCCAGTATCTCTGCTTCGAATTTCCCTCTATCGCCTTGAAATTCACATAGTTCTCCTCTTTTATACATATACGATAGATATTCGGTTTTCAGCTCTAAATAAGAGCCTTGCTTTAATTTAGTATAGTAATCTTTGACTTCCGTCAAAAGTATACTTTGGACTTGATCCAAATCAGAAAACTCACCTATGATATTATAAAGTGAAATAGGATTCGGAATACTCGCAGGAAAACTTTCTTGATTAATATTAACACCATATCCTAGAACAGTTGACTTGATACTCTTTCCCATGATACTTTGTTGAATAAGCAATCCTGCAATTTTGGTATCTTTATAGTATAAATCATTAGGCCACTTAATAAAAAATTCATGACTTGAAAGTTTTTCTAGCGCGCGCCTGATTGCCAGACTTAAAACTATATTGAGATAAAAGACTTTATCAATAGAAAGAAAGTCAGGATACAATATTATGCTTGTTGTAATGTTTTTGTCTACATCAGAGTACCACTTCCTGCCAATCTGACCATTACCATCGGTTTGGTTGTAGGTCGAAATGACAGTTCCATCGATTGGATTGCTTTTTGCTATTAAATCAACAGAATGCATGTTTGTCGATAACAGTTTGTCGAAATGTGTATGATAAAACTCCATAAGCTAGTAGCTCGGTGAACAGATTATTTATATTTGTACGATAGTAAGAAGCTAAGGTAGTAATAATAGAAGAAAAACGAAGATATTGAGTACAGTTAAGAAAACAGTTGAGGTAGAGGGTTTATGTGATTTAATCGTAGACGCTATTCAGGATGTAAAGGGTAAGAACGTGTTGAAACTTGATTTACGCAAGTTGGAATCCTCACCTGCAGATTACTTTATAGTCTGTGAAGGAGATTCCTCAACGCAAGTAAGGGCAATTTCGGGCAAAGTAAACAAGCGTGTAAAAGATGAGATGTTTTTAATGCCGAATCACACCGAAGGAAAAGACAACGGGGAATGGGTTTTAGTCGATTATTTCAACGTAGTTGTCCATATTTTCTATCCAGAGGCTCGCAAGTTTTATGAGTTAGAAGAGTTATGGAGTGATGCTGAGATAACTGAATATGAAAATTTATAAAATTAACACGAACGATACGAGTACAAACTTGTTAAGTCGTTAAGAATAAGAAAAATGAGTCAAGAGAATCCAAAAGATGATAAGAAGCCGGGAAAATTAGGGAATAACAACAATTACTGGTTGATTGCCCTACTATTTTTTGCGGTCATCGCGTTCAATATAATTATATATAGTACCAATAAAGGGGAGACCACTACGACAGAGGGATTCTTTAGAATGGCGGAAAACGATGAAATCGATCAAGTAAAGATCATTAATGAGAAATTAGTGGAAGTTTACCTGAACGAAAAAGGTAAATCGAAAAATGATGTAAAGACAACTGCTTTAACACAAAACGCTCCACAGTATACCTTTCAAATTGGTGACATTGGTAACTTCGAAGAACGAATCAATGAGTTGAATTCACAGAGAGGAGAGATCGTACTTGATCCAGAGCACATTACTAAACAGAACTATCTTCTGCCTATACTTAGTTGGTTGATCCCTTTATTTATCATAATAGGATTATGGGTATACTTTATGCGACGAGTTGGCGGAGGAGCCGGTGGTGGTGGAGCACAGATTTTCAATATTGGCAAGTCCAAAGCTTCATTGTTTGATGCTAATGCAAAAGTAAATGTAACATTTGAAGATGTTGCAGGTTTGGATGAGGCCAAAGAAGAAGTGATGGAAGTTGTTGATTTCTTGAAAACTCCAAAAAAATACACTTCCCTTGGAGGTAAGATTCCTAAAGGTGTCTTACTAGTAGGTCCTCCAGGCACAGGAAAGACACTATTGGCAAAGGCTGTAGCTGGTGAAGCAGGTGTGCCTTTCTTTAGTATTTCAGGTTCTGATTTCGTGGAGATGTTTGTAGGAGTTGGTGCCTCTAGAGTAAGAGACTTGTTTAAGCAAGCTAGAGAAAAAGCACCATGTATTGTCTTTATTGACGAGATAGATGCGATTGGTAGAGCAAGAGGAAAAGGAGCAATGCAAGGCGGAAATGACGAGAGAGAAAATACATTGAATCAGTTACTTG
>CALBVQ010000070.1 GCA_937969485.1 uncultured Saprospiraceae bacterium
CTTTCATAGTCCCACTAAAACTTGAAAAAGAAAGTACGTTCAGCAGTTATACCAATTCTGTTTTAGAATTTCGCACATTTTCAAGTTTATAAAAGCAATCACTTCGTTAGAAATACTCATGATAGCTAAGGCTATCCTTGCGTTTTCTGCCTTGTACTTGATTTAATAATTCTTGAAAAATAAAGTAAAACCTTAAAACAGAATTGGTATTACCTTCTAGTATGATCAAAAGAGAGCTTTTGCTCAAGAAATAAGGATGTATATCTGAAATAGACCGTCTTAAATGCGTTACCATAATAAATACAAATTCTGCATTGATATCGCAATTAGATTTGTGCTAAATTATCAATTCCAGTCGCTAGCTTACCAGTTGCGATTCGACCTTCTCGCTCTCACAAAAGTTTCCATGTGATGAAATACATAAAGTGGGTACTAATAACCTTAGGCACACTGTGTTTCTGTTATGAAATTACGAGAAATAGGTTGAAGACACTCACCAATAAATATGGGTTGATTTAGCGCATGTTGCTATTTGGGATGTCGGCTCGAATTCTTTTCAATTACACAGTGGTAGGTTACTTTATGTAATGAGCCAAATAGAAAAGGCCGCATCCCCATGCGGCCTTTAAACTTTGATAAACACCCTCAATAAGAACTTTTTCTATTGAATCGTATTGCAAATATATATAATATATAATTCTTTAACAAACAGTCATCCATAAAATTTTAATATTTGTTAATATTAAATATTCTAAAAGCATTTTACCGGGTTACAGTAAAAGGACAACAATCTAGTGTAAGTTTTTTTTTGTCTATAGTTATAACATCACTTCCGCGATATAACAAATTTAGTTATTTTAACTAAATCGCCCCACATGAAATTGGTAAAATTGGGCTGAATGTAAGAAATTGTGCACTCGATATTTAAGCCTTCTGTCTGCAAATCTACAGGGAAGTCAACAGGCTTAAACCTCGCCCCATTATTGGCGATAATTGCCCAGAAACCACCTTCTATCTTTTTGTAAACTATCTTACCTTTGATGACGTCCATTACCTAGATCTGTTTTGCTTTAATAGCTTCTCGATTGTAGAATTCAACTCCCTTATCAAGATATTTTGCGAACTTAATGTCTCTCTCAGTTCATCCATTTCATTATGAAATGAACTTCGCAGGTTTTTTGGAGAAGCCATAAAAGAACTCATCTTTAATCTAGGGTACCAAAATTCCTTAACCTCTGATGCATGTAAAATTCTAGGAGGATAGAAATCATTATCTGAATGTAATATGATAGTCTGATCTACAGAGATTCTATTCTCTACCCTCTTCACTACGATGTCATCATCAGTAATAACTATATACACGTGTGAATTCTTCACCCTAGAAACCCACGATTCTTGCTCAATAAAGCCACAAACCAGCTTCTCGCCTTGATACAAAGTAGGTTCCATACTATCTCCGGCTATCTCAAAAGACCTAAATGTACCTCCATGAAAATTATCAAACGGTAATGTATACTTGGGTAATTCATCAAAATATTCTGGATTTGCTAATTGCCCACCATAGCCAGCTTGGGCAGCATACGGAATATGTACAATTTTCTCATTGTTCTGGGAATCTGTGACGACCATCAGCACATTGCCTTCTCCATTTATTTCCTCCTGTGACTTAAACATTGTCCCCTCCCCTTCCACAAGGTATCTAGAACAGATATTGAATTCCTTGCACATCTTTCGTATCAATTCCAACGGAACCTTTCTCCTACCTTTCAAAATTTCGCTGAGACTCTGAGGCAAATAATCTAGTTTGATGGCAAATTGCCTACTTGAACGAACAATACCCTTCGCTAGTAACTCATTATGGGACAAAATGAAACGTTTTGTGACTGTATCTTGTAGTGACATCTGTGGAGTTTAAGGTATTATTACTCAAATATATATTAAATATATTTAATATGTCACCAAAAAAGTGATAGTTCTTTCCATTTTCTACAAAAAAGTTAAAGAATAGTATCTAATTACCCTACATATCTTCCTTCCCTTCTTCGATCAATCCCGTTTTTTCGCCAAAATAATGCACAAAACGTTGCATCTCATTGGCTAACTCAGCATTATTCGTAGCCTTATAATATGTATCAGTAACACCTCTCAGGGTTTGAAAAATAAACCGATCCATCTCGTGAATTTGCATTTCTTTTGTCCAAAGATCAATCTTCAATGTATCCAAAGTCGCTTTGTCAAACACTGACAACATGAATGCCTTTCCAGCAACCACATCTTTCTGATCATCTGCAGACCATTTTATATCTTCAGGAACATTATTGTTATCAAGCCTGACTGTTACCTTAATTTCCTTTTCTGTCATTTTTACAAATTTTAGCAAAGGTAACGCTCTGTTGCAACATAGTCATTGTAAAGAGCACTAACAATTAGGAAAATATGCATTCTTCTAACTATCCAAAGATTTAACTACATTTACCGTAAAGACAATAAATTTGAATAACCTCCTTTCTGAAGAAATACTGTTTCGATCTTACTCTCTGGAACACGTTCTTTCCGTATGTTTTGGTATAGCCCTTGGTTATCTTATCATTTTCAAAACCAAGCACTGGACGTATTTAGCACAACGAAAACTTCTATTGAGCCTTACGATCTTCATCGCTCTCTTTCAACTGCTTAAAGTCCCCATTAAGATCATGCAAGGCGTCTTTGATCCCACCTTGGACCTGCCACTACATCTTTGTCATTTTCTACCCTTCTTCTTGATTTACATCTTCTACTTTCTTAATAGAAATCTGTGGGCAATTCTCTTCTTTTGGGTAGTTCTTGGCTGTACTCAAGCAAGTATTACTCCTACGTTAATTGTTAGCTTATTTAATTGGGACGCCCTTCGATATTGGGCATTACATTTCTTGATTGTAATCGTTACCTTGTATCCCATGTTCAATTGGAAGTGGGAATTGAAATTTTCAGACGTATGGAAAACGATTGTCGGGCTCAATGTCGTGGCACTCATTATTTACCTTATAAACGTTCAACTAGGATCCAATTATATGTACCTAAATGCAAAACCACCAGGTAAAAACCTCTATGCTTTCTTTCCAGAATGGCCCTATTTTATCTTAATAATTGAAGTGATTTTGATTGTATTTTCCCATCTTTTGTATTTCTTGTACAAATATCTTTTGGGCTTAAAGCCCAAAAATAAATAGGGATCAATGTATGATTAACATGTGAGCAAGTAACCTTGACGTTCATTATACTACGGCGCACAGAATTCCTCCTTTTCTTTGGGCGTAAGCCCAAAATCAAATTTCACAATAACTATACACTACTCGATCGCAACATTGTAGTACCCAATGGATGAACCTCCCCAAATACCAATTCCTCCGGTGATGTTAGTTGCTGCTCTAGTATACGATGCAAAAGGGCCTTGATTCCCGCGCGCAAATTCAAGTGTATTCCAAAATTCATAGTGTTCCGCATCCAATGTTTGCCACTGTACAAGCAGACTGTCTCCCACCTCATATAAACCCGCTGTCAACGGGTCAAAATCTCCGTCCGTACTCTCCGGTTGCTTATTGATGGGAAATTCAAAAGATTGCCCGTCAAATAAAATGTCATCAGTAACACTAAATTGATTACGTAATGGCCCACCATTTAACCCTACTTTTATCCTATAAAAATTAGGTTCAAGCGGATCTGTCAAATAGCCATTTAGCTGCCGAAAATTAGGGAAATTACCGGGATTAAAAATATTGAAAGAATCGATGGGAATAAAAGCAGGAATTGTTGTTTCTGACGTCAGTAATTTTTCTTCAAATTCCACAGTCAGACTATATTTTTCTCCGACAATTGCCTCTATCTCTTGGTTGATATCAGAATAGAAGCAAATATCGACTGCAAAAAATGCACTATCTAATCCCAAAGAAGTAATGAGCAATTCCTTGATCTCAGGGTCTAAACTTGCGGAACATATTTCAGTCAATTCGACCGAATTTCCCTCTCCCTCAACTGTAATTCTTGCCCCACCCAGAAACAACT
>CALBVQ010000071.1 GCA_937969485.1 uncultured Saprospiraceae bacterium
GTGGTGTACCTTCTTTCTCGACGGTTTGATTCATTTTTCGTAGACCTAAAGCTATCATTGTATCTTTTTGCTTCTTACTACGATCAATTACGCTTTTTACTTGAGTTATTCTAATTGTTGCCATTATTATGAAATTAACCGTTAAATAATTTGTCCATAGAAATCCCTCTTTGCTTAGCAATAAGCTTAGCATCCCGTAATTTACTAAGACCATCTATTGTTGCTTTAACAACATTATGAGGATTAGAACTACCTTGTGACTTCCCTAGAACATTATGAACCCCAGCAATTTCTAATACAGCTCTCATTGCACCACCAGCAATTACACCGGTACCATCAGCAGCGGGCTTCATGAATATCTTACCAGCACCGTATCTACCTTTCTGCTCGTGAGGTATTGTACCATTGATAAGAGGAAACTTAATCATAGTTTTCTTTGCCTCATCGACAGCCTTTTTGATGGCTTCAGATACATCTCTAGCCTTACCTAGACCGTGTCCAACTCGACCATTACCATCTCCAACTACTACTATCGCAGAAAAGCTAAAAGTTCTACCACCTTTAGTCACTTTAGCAACTCTGTTTAGAGTTACCAACTTTTCCTTCAATTCATTTTCAGTCGAAGTCCTATTTTGTTTATTATTATCTCGCATTGTAAATAAATATCAAATTAAAAATTAAGACCACCTTCACGTGCTCCTTCAGCTAAAGCTTTGACTCTACCATGATATAAATAACCGCCTCTGTCAAAAACTACATTTGCAATTTTTCTAGACTTGGCCTTCTCGGCAAGTAGATTTCCTACAGCTTTCGCTTGTTCTGATTTATTTCCTTTCCCGGCAATAGAGTTCTCTCTAGTCGAAGCTGAAGCAATAGTTACGCAACTTACATCATCGATTAATTGAGCATAAATTGCCTTATTACTCCTGTAAACAGCCAACCGTGGTTTATCTGCTGTACCACTAAGTTTTCTCCTAATTCTATTCTTAATCCTACTACGAGATTGTGCTTTTGAAATTTTCATTACTTTCGTATTGTAAACTATCCAAATAAATTATTTAGCAGCTGTTTTACCAGCTTTACGGCGAACAACTTCACCTTTGAAGCGAATACCTTTTCCTTTGTAAGGCTCAACTTTTCGAAATTCTCTAATCTTAGCGGCAACTTGCCCAATCAATTGCTTATCAATAGACTCCAGCACTACTGTTGGCGGTCTACCTTTTTCAGAAATTGTACTAAGCTTCACCTCTTTTGGAACTACGAAGTAGATAGGGTGAGAATACCCAAGAATCAACTCAAGTAATTGACCAGTATTAGTACATCTGTATCCAACACCAATTAACTCTAATTCAACTTGATATCCGTTCGTTACACCTTCAACACAATTCGCTAAAAGCGTTCTATAAAGACCATGAACAGACCTATGTCTTTTCTGATCAGTAGGGCGACTTAACTCAACTACACCATCCTTAATATCTAATTTTAGATCTGGATCAATTTGCTGTTTCAACTCTCCTTTAGGACCTTTTACAGTAACCAAGTTGCCTTTCGACACATCCCAAGTTACTTTAGAATCGAATTCAATGGGAGCATTTCCTATTCTTGACATAATTCTTTATTTTAAACAATTAGTAAATGAAACATAAAAGTTCACCACCAACATTATTTTGTACCGCTTGCTTACCTGTCATCACACCTTTAGATGTCGACATAATTGCAATTCCTAATCCGTTAATAATCCTTGGAATTTCTGCCACCGGAACGAATTTTCTTAAACCTGGCTTACTAATTCTTCCTAACTTTTGAATGGTAGGAAGCTTTGTAACCTTGTCGTACTTGATTGCTATCTTAATGACACCTTGACCATTGTCAGTATCTTCAAATTTGTACTTAAGAATATAACCTTGATCATACAAGATCTCAGTCATACTTCTTTTCATTTTTGAAGACGGTATCTCTACGATTCTGTGATTCGCTTGTTGAGCGTTTCTGATTCTGGTTAGATAGTCTGCTATTGGATCAGTTAAAGCCATTATATTAAATGTTCTATTTTAGTTAATTACCAGCTTGCTTTAGTAACTCCTGGGAGTTTACCTTCGTTAGCCATTTTTCTAAACATCACACGACAAATTCCAAATTTTCTCATGTAACCTTTTGGTCTACCAGTCAATTGACATCTGTTATGTAATCTAACTGGAGAAGAATTTTTAGGTAGCTTATCTAGCTCTTCCCATTTCCCTTCTTCTTTTAGTTGTTTCCTAAGATCTGCGTACTTTGCAACTAATCTTTGCCTTTTCGCTTCTCTTGCTATTACTGATTTCCTAGCCATCTTAGTTATTTTGATTTTTGAACGGAAGTCCTAGTTCTTTTAAAAGAGCAAGTGCTTCTGCATCCGTATTAGCTGAAGTTACAAAAGTAATATCCATACCAGTAACCTTATTTATCTTGTCTAAATTGATTTCAGGAAAGATAATCTGCTCCTTAATACCAATCGAATAATTTCCTCTTCCATCGAAACTCTTATCAGAAATTCCTCTAAAATCTCTTACACGAGGTAAGGCAATAGAAATAAAACGCTCAAGAAATTCATACATTCGTTCGTCACGTAAAGTAACTCTAGCACCAATTGGCATAAACTCTCTCAACTTAAAGTTTGAGATTGACTTTCTCGCAATGGTAGGTACAGCCTTCTGTCCTGTAATAAGAGAAATTTCTTGAACAGCATTATCGACAAGCTTTTTGTCTTGCGTAGCATCACCAATACCTTGATTGATGCAAATTTTTAGCAACTTCGGAACTTGCATTACCGACTTATAACTAAATTGTTCAAGTAAGGTAGGTGCTACCTTTTCTCTGTATTGTTTTTTTAATCTTGGAACGTAACTCATTACTTAATAATTTCACCAGATTTTTTAGAATATCGTGTAGACTTTCCATCTACCTCTTTTCTCCCTATACGAGTGGCAGTACCACTTTTAGGATCAACTAGAGCAACATTAGAAATATGGATTGCAGCTTCAACTTCGTTGATTCCACCTTCCTCTTCTTGAGTAGCTTTCGTATGTTTTTTTACAAGATTCAAGCCTGATACCACAACACGAGAAGACGCCTTAAAAACTTGCATTACTTCTCCTGTTTTGCCCTTGCTGTTACCAGCAATCACCATCACCTGATCTCCTTTCTTAATATTTACTTTCACAGTACTAAAATTAAAATATTTATAATACTTCCGGAGCTAAAGAAACGATCTTCATATAATCATTTTCTCTTAGTTCACGGGCAACTGGCCCAAAAATACGTGTACCTCTAGGTTCATCGTTTGCGTTTAAAAGAACAACAGCATTATCATCAAAGCGGATATATGATCCATCTTTTCTTCTAATCTCCTTTTTTGTTCTTACAATAACAGCTTTTGAAACAGTCCCTTTTTTCACACCGCCCGGAGATGATGCTTTAACAGACACAACAATTGTATCACCTATAGAAGCGTATCTTCTCTTGGATCCACCTAGCACTCTAATACAAAGTACCTCTTTTGCTCCACTGTTATCTGCGACTTTAAGTCTGGATTCTTGCTGAATCATTGTTATTTATTTATAGTCGTTATTAAACCTTATTTAGCTCTAGTAATAATTTCAACTAATCTCCAGTTTTTGTTCTTACTTAACTTTCGAGTCTCCATTATTCTCACAGTATCCCCCACATTACAGTCATTGTTTGCATCATGAGCCATAAATTTCTTTGACTTCTTTACAAACTTTCCATAAATTGGGTGACGAAGTTTTCGTTCTACCAAAACCGATATAGTTTTATCATTAGCATTACTGCTAACAACACCAGTTCTTTGTTTACGTAACTTTACTTTTCCTTCTACAGACATAATACTGTTATTTACTTTCTTCTTGTTCTAATTCTTGATCTTTTAGCCTTCTCCTCCGCAGTCATTGCATCAACCTCTCTCCTTCTAACCTCAGTCGCTAACCTTGCGATATCTCGTCTAACTTCAGTAAGACGCTTAGGATTTTCTAAGCCACGAACCGAGTGATCAAATTTCAATTTACTGTACCCTGTTCTAGTCTCTTCTAGTGTTGAATTTAATTCCTCAACAGACATTTGGGTTAACTCAGTATATTTTTTAGTTGCCATCTTATTAATATTTAGACCTATTATTCTGTGTAATCTCTTCTTACAATAGTCTTAGTTTGCACAGGTAATTTCTGAGCAGCCAGACGTAAAGCCTCTTTTGCAGTTTCGAAAGGCACCCCGTCCATTTCAAACAATATTCTACCTGGTCTGATAACAGCCACATAGTGATCAAGGGCTCCTTTACCTTTTCCCATTCTTACCTCTGCAGGCTTTGAAGTAATTGGCTTGTCTGGAAATATACGAATCCATACTTTTCCTTCCCTTTTCATAAATCTAGTCATAGCAATCCTCGCCGCCTCAATTTGGCGGTTTGTGAGTCTCCCTGCATCTAGAGATTTAAGAGCAAATGAACCGAAGGCAATGGTACTTCCTCTGTGAGCAAGCCCTCTATTCCTTCCCTTCTGTTGCTTTCTATATTTCGTTCTTTTCGGCTGTAACATAAGTTATTATTTATGTCTCTCCCTATTAAAAGGAGCGCAAAATTAATACAATTTATTGAATTAGTTCCTACCTCTTCCTCTTTTTCTTCCACCACCAGATTTCTTCTGATCGACTCCAACATTTGGAGAAAGATCTCTTTTCCCTAGCACCTCACCTTTGCATATCCAAACTTTAATACCAAGTTTACCATACACAGTTAAGGCTTCCTTTAAAGAGTAATCGATATCCGCTCTAAAAGTATGTAATGGAGTTCTTCCATCTTTAAATTCCTCAGAACGTGCCATTTCAGCACCATTCAATCTACCAGAAATTCTAATCTTTATACCCTCAGCACCTGCTCTCATAGCTGATTGAATTGCCATTTTAATGGCACGCTTATAGTTGATTCTAGCTTCAACTTGTTTGGCGATAGATTCTCCAACTATGTTAGCATCAATCTCAGGTTTTCTTAACTCAACGATGTTAATTTGCACATCTTGCTGAGTTAATTTCTTAAGCTCTTCTTTTATTCTATCTACCTCCGAACCACCTTTTCCAATAATTATTCCTGGTCTAGAAGTATGTATAGTAACAGTAATTCTTTTGAGTGTTCTCTCAATAATAATACGAGCGATTCCACCTTTGGAAATTCTAGCACTTAGATAATTTCTGATCTTTTCATCAGCTACAACCTTTGCACCATAATCTTTAGTCGCAAACCAATTACTTTCCCATCCGCGGATGATACCTAATCGATTACCTATTGGATTTGTCTTTTGACCCATTGATCGTTATTTTAAGAATTACTATTTTCTAGTTCACTAATTGGTTTTCTGTTCTCCACAACAATTGTAAGATGATTAGTTCTCTTACGAATTCTGTGAGCCCTACCTTGAGGAGCTGGACGGAATCTTTTCAAGAAAGTCCCTTCGTCAGAAAAGATTTCTGAAACATAAAGGCCATAATCGTCAGAACTATAAGCTCCATCCAATTTATTTTCCCAATTTGCAATTGCAGAAAGAAGAACTTTCTCAGCCCACTCAGCAGCTTCTCTTTTCGAGTACTTTAGGATGTTAATTGCATCCTCTACTTTCTTTCCTCTTACAAGATCCACAACCATTCTCATCTTTCTTGCCGAAAGGGGACAGTTTTTAAGTTTTGCTACAGCTTTCATTTAGATAAACTTCTAAAATTTATTCAATTATTTTCTATTTCCACCATGACCCTTGTAAGTCCTAGTTGGTGAAAACTCACCAAGTTTGTGACCTACCATGTTCTCAGTAACAAATACTGGAACAAAAGTCTTTCCGTTATGAACTGCTATAGTTTCACCTACCATGGTAGGTATAATCATAGAAGATCTTGACCAAGTCTTGATAACAGATTTTCTTGTATTTTCTTTTGCCTTATCTACTTTCTTAAGCAGTTTATGGTATATATAAGGTCCTTTTCTTAGAGATCTAGCCATTATTAACGTTTTTTAGTCTTTCTCTTAGTGATTATGAGTTTAGTAGAATGTTTTTTCTTGTTTCTAGTCTTCTGACCTTTCGCCATAATACCAGTTCTTGAACGTGGGTGTCCACCTGAAGCTCTACCTTCACCACCACCCATTGGGTGATCTACTGGGTTCATTGCCACACCTCTTACTCTTGGTCTCTTACCCTTCCATCTGTTTCTACCAGCTTTACCCACAACAGTTAAACCATGATCAGGATTTGAAGTCGCTCCGATTGTTGCTTTACATGTTGCAAGAATCCTTCTTACTTCTCTCGACGGTAACTTGACAATTGCATACCTACCTTCTTTACCCATCAGGGTTCCAAAAGTTCCTGCTGATCGTGCTAAAGCAGCTCCTTTACCAGGAGTCATTTCAATAGCATGAATACTGGCACCCAAAGGAATTTCACTCAAGTACATTGCGTTCCCTACAGTAGGTTCCACACCTTTCCCTGATTGCACCACATCACCAACATTTAGCTTGTCTGGAGCAATTATATACCTTTTTTCACCATCAGCATACACAAGAAGAGCGATAAAGGCTGACCTATTCGGGTCATACTGAATAGACTTTACTTTCCCAGGAATGTTTTCCTTATCTCTTTTAAAGTCAATTATTCTGTATCTTCTCTTATGCCCACCACCAATTTGCCTCATAGTCATCTTACCATCATGGTTTCTACCACCTGATCGAGTCATAGGAGCTAAAAGGCTCTTTTCTGGAGCATCATTTGTAACACCCGAATAATCGAGTCCTACTCTGAAACGTGTACCCGGAGTTACCGGACTATATTTTTTAACTGGCATAATTTATTATTATACTTGTCTTAAATTCAATTACAATTCTCCGTATAAATCTAGCTCTTCACCCTCGGCTAAGGTAATAATTGCTTTCTTAAAAGAAGCAAGATGACCTTTTAAAATACCGCTCTTGGTATTACGAGTTCTAGATTTCTTAGGCATTATCATGGTATTTACTGATTTCACAGTAACGCTATATTGTTCCTCTATAGCCTTTCCTATCTCTATCTTATTAGCTGCCTTATTAACAATGAAGCTATACTGCTGCATGTTTTCAGATAGATTTTCTGATTTCTCAGAAACAATAGGTCTTATTAAAATTTCTTTAGCCATTACTAATCAATTCAATATTAAGATAAAGTTTCAGCAAGACTCTTTAATGCGCTTTCGCTCAACAGTAGAGTTTTACAATTCAATATATCATACGTACTTAACTCGTTAGCATTAATAACTCTTGAGTTAGCGCAATTTCTCGCAGATAAATACAAGTTTGTATTATATTCACCAGACACTAGTAAACTTTTAGTGTCAGAAAGATCTAGACTATTCAATACGTTTACAAAGTCTTTAGTTCTAGGTGCGTCAAATGAAAGATCTTCTAACACTTTTACACTTCCTTCCTTCACTTTAAGTGACAAAGCAGAAGCTCTTGCTAATCTAGCTACCTTCCTATTAAGCTTCACAGAGTAAGTTCTTGGTCTTGGACCGAACACTCTACCTCCACCTCTAAAAACTGGAGACTTCAAAGAACCCGCACGCGCAGTACCCGTCCCTTTTTGTCTTTTGATTTTTCTAGTAGACGCCGTAACTTCACCTTTCTCCTTAGCTTTGTGAGTACCTTGTCTCTGAGCTGCAAGAAATGACTTTACCGCAAGGTAAATGGCGTGATTATTAGGCTCAATCCCAAAAATTGAATCAGGAAGTTCAATGTTTCTTCCAGTACCTTTTCCTTCTTTATTAAATACCTCGATATTCATCGTTGCTATTTTTCAATTAAAATAATTGATCCCTTATGACCTGGTACAGCTCCTTTAACTACAAGAAGATGTTGTTCAGGGAATAATTTTACAATTTCAAGATTTTTGATCTTCACACGCTTTCCACCCATACGACCACCCATCTTCATACCCTTGATAACTTTCGCTGGATATGAAGCAGCACCTATTGACCCAGGAGCTCGTCCTCTATTATGCTGACCGTGAGTAGCATCTCCAACTCCACGGAAGTTATGACGCTTTACAACACCTTGAAATCCTTTACCTTTTGATACACCAACCGCACTTACCTTATCACCTATCTCAAAAACATCTTGAATAGTGATCTCACCACCTAGCTCAGCCTCAAAGGTTGAATCACGGAGCTCCACTATCTTTGATTTAGGAGTTGTGTTAGCATTTGCAAAATGACCTAACATTGCTTTTGACGTATTTTTTTCTTTTGCCGTGCCGTAAGAAATCTGTACTGCATCGTAGCCATCGGGTCCATCAACTGATTTCACCTGAGTTACGATATTGGGTTGTGCCTCAATTATTGTACAAGCCACGTTGATACCAGCCTCATTAAAGACGCTAGTCATCCCAACTTTTTTACCTATAATACCGTTCACTACCTTTTGATTTAAAGATTTACAAATCAATTTACTCTATCCAACATGGATGAGATAAAAATATTTTAAGAGAATAATCGTATGTGTATACGTGAGATACTAGGTTAATTTAACCTGTATGTCTACACCACTTGGTAGTTCTAGCTTTGATAGCGCGTCTACTGTCTTCTGTGTAGGAGTGTATATCTCGATAAGTCTCTTGTGGGTTCTCAATTGAAACTGCTCTCGAGATTTTTTATTGACATGCGGAGACCGCAAGACAGTATAAATTTCTTTCTCGGTTGGCAGCGGAATCGGACCCGAAACAACTGCTCCACTGTTCTTTACAGTTTTTACAATCTTCTCAGTAGACTTATCCACTAGATTATGATCGTAAGAGAGCAATTTTATTCTTATTTTCTGATTCATTACCTTGTTTTAAAAATTCCTTTGTTAAAAAGAAGCGCAAAGATACACAACTTTTTAACATGGGCAATATATTATTATTAAACTTTTACTTCACCTTTTGCTTTCGCAATAATTTCTTCAGCAATTCCTTTCGGTGCTGGAGCAAAATGTGAAAATTCCATTGTACTATTTGCACGACCTGATGTAATTGTTCTTAAATCAGTAACATATCCAAACATTTCAGAAAGAGGCACATCGGCAGAAATATTAACTGCTCCACCTGCTCTTGGCTCTTGTCCTTTCGGCAATCCTCTTCTTCTGTTAAGATCACCAATTACAGATCCAGTGTACTCTTCTGGGCTAATTATTTGAAGCTTCATAATTGGTTCAAGTAAAACAGGTTTTGCAAGCTTTGCAGCTGATCTAAATCCTTCCTTTGCACACAATTCGAAGGCAATAGGCTTACTATCCACTTGGTGAATAGAACCGTCATACAACTTCACTTTCATACTATCAATACCGTAACCTGCAAGAATACCATTGCTCATCATCGCAGTGAACCCTTTCACGATAGAAGGGAAAAATTCTTTTGGAATTGCACCTCCAACAATCTTATTGATAAACTGCAACTTGGTTTTACCGCTCTTGAATTCATCAGACTCTAAAAATTCTTCATCAGCAGGTCCCAGTTCAAATTGCATATCTGCAAATAAACCCGATCCACCTGACTGCTTCTTTAGTTTTTCTCTATGATCAACAGTAGCAGTCAAAGCCTCTTTATACGTCACCTGAGGAGCACCCTGATCGCATTCAACCTTGAATTCTCGCTTCAAACGATCTACAATAATTTCAAGGTGAAGCTCACCCATTCCACTAATAATAGTTTGATTAGTATCTTCATCATACCTTACCTTAAAAGTAGGATCCTCTTCAGACAACTTAGCTAAAGCCATTCCTAGCTTATCAAGATCTTTCTGTGATTTTGGCTCTATCGCCACACCAATTACTGGATCCGGGAATACCATTGATTCCAGAACAATAGGTGCATTTTCCGCACACAATGTATCTCCTGTACGGATATCTTTGAATCCTACACCAGCAGCAATATCACCAGCTTCAACCCTATCGATAGGATTTTGCTTATTAGAGTGCATTTGGTATAGTCTTGAAATTCTTTCTTTACTTC